>CALCEI010000065.1 GCA_937900575.1 uncultured Clostridia bacterium | reverse complement strand
TATCAACAATAACATCACTTTGGAGGACGAATTAGAAATTGTCAGAAGAATACAGAATATATGAATTTAAAAAGCCTGGTTTTAACTGGCGTGAAGCCATAGAAAAATATCTTCCGGTAATTGGCATATTGCTAATTTCCTGGATTTTATTCAACGGTCTGGCCAATGTATTTTCAAGATTACTGGCAACTTTATACATGATACCTATTTTCATTGTATCATTAGTTTTACATGAAATGGCACATGCGTATATGGCAGATTTCCTTGGCGACCCAACACCACGCCAAACCGGAAGACTTTCTTTTAATCCGCTCAATCATCTTGATTTAATGGGTTCATTATTATTCATATTCTGTGGTTTTGGCTGGGCAAAACCGGTTCAGGTTAATGAAAGATATTTCAAAAATCCCAATAGAGCAATGGTTTCTGTTGCATTAGCAGGTCCACTCTGCAATCTATTACTGGCAATACTTGGCTGTCTTTTAATTAAATTGTGTAATAGCTTTCAAATGCCGAAGTCCATTATGCTTCTATCCTTTAAATATATATGTATACCTTTATTGCAGGTAAATGTAACACTGACAGTATTCAATCTTATACCAGTTCCTCCACTAGACGGCTCCAGACTGGTTTATTATCTACTTCCGCCCCAATATAAGCAAACCTACTATGCTCTTCAAAGGCATGCATTCCTAATTTTTGGATTCCTGTTCATTTTCGCTTCAGACTTCATTACCCCTATTGTCAAAAGACTTACAGAAGTATTAGTAACAATCTTTGCCTGAAGAGCGTTAACAATTAGTGTATAATTAACATCTAAACTTTATGTGCAAACTATGGTATAATTCTTAAACCATAGGGGGAAAAGTATGAAAAGATATAATTTTGCTGTTGTTTTGGCAGTGCTAGTTGTTGTTCTGTTATGCAATCCTTTATATGCAGCAGCCAAGAAAAAAGCAAAAACTACAAAAACTACTGTTTCTACCCCTAAATCAGAAGTGTATGTCTTCCCCGTTGAAACACAGAAGCAACCTTATAAACCCGCAAGACGCGTAATCACAGGTATCTTTTCCCAGAAGCAGCAGAAAAAAGCTGAACCAGCTAAGGAAGAACCACAATTAGAAAGAAAAGCAAAAGGGCCCAAGAAATATTCAGACAAAACTATTGCCTGGACAAGTGCCGTAAGCCTTTTTTACCATGATCCCAAGAACAGATGTATTATGGCAAGCGACACCACCTGGATAGATGACGTACGTGAAATAGTCGGCTTAGACCCATGTCCGGACTGTTTTATAAAAAGGGATGCTATTCCCACTTTCATAGAAAAAGAATCTGGAATGTTGGATTTATCAACAGCCAGTAACCGAATGAACCATGAACAGTTCACATCATGGGCTAAAACTAATCTGGAAATATCTAAAATAGATTTTAAAATAAGTGATTATAATATAACAATAACTTTAGTACAAGAATCAGTTCCAAAAGATTTTTCAAATATAATATCTAATACTGGATTTGCTATTAGAGATTTTATATTAAATAATTTAGATAATATAAATGATATAGATCCAAAAGATAAAGAAGAATTTGAAAAATTTGTACATGAAAAGTTATTATTTGAAGTATTTGTTATTGGAAAAAATATAACGTTTCAATTATAAAAATCCCCCTCTAGGAATTATTTTCCTAGAGGGAATAATATTTTTTAATTATTTCATATTATTAAGTATATTTTCAATATATTTAGCATCTACGTTTTCTAACTGTAAAGTATTAAGAGTTTCCAAGAAACCATACATATTAATACGCGCGTAAGCAGCAATAGAAGTCATCAAACCAATTGGTTGACCTTCTGGGGTTTCAACAACGCAAATACGTCCGTAGTGTGAAGGGTTAATATCACGCACTTCAACAGTTGCACGTTCTTTTTTAACGCCACCTGGTCCAAAAGAAGACAAACGACGTTTATGTCTTAAACTTGCTGCAGGGTTAATTTGGTCCATAAGTGCAGAAAGTTGACTTGTTGCCATAAATTCTTTAAACACTTTGTTAATGTGTCTTGAATTTACAATTTGGCTTGCAGAAACTTCAGATAAATCCCTGCTTTGCAAAGATTCACGTACTTGTGCTTGAAGTTTTGTCATACCACTTCTAAATGTATCTTTCAACAATTCGCCACAAGTTGCAACTCTACGCATTGAAAGGTTATCAATTTCGTCTGTTTCGCCAAGACCATCAATCAAGTTCAAATGATAACTATATGTTGCAATAATATCGTCAAGAGTTACTTGAACGTCTTCCAACTTCTTTGCATTTTCTTTGATTGCAGCCTTCAAACCTTCTTCATCATCTTTGTGCTCTTTCATTATATCTTGCAACAAAGGAAGATAAACAAGTTCTGTAATTCCAAATTCTGCTGGGTCAAGTTTTGCGTATGCTTTAAGGTCAACACGTTTGTTACCAACAACACGCACAGATTTACCTTCAACAAGCACATCAACAGAGTTAATACCTGCATTTTGGATTGCCACTGCTGTATCTGCATCAATAATTTCGCCTTTTGTTACAAACACTTTTCTGCCAGATTTAACATCTTCTGCAGCAATTTGGTCTGTAATACGGTTAGCAAGAGATAATTTTTTGTTAACTTTAAACCTACCAACCTTTTCCAAATTGTAGTGTTGTACGTTAAAGAACCTATCGTTAATGTAAGAAAGTGTGTTTTCTGCATTTGGAATTTCGCCTGGACGTGTACGTCTGCCAAATTCAATCAAAGCATCTTCTTGTGTAATTTGTGGTTCTTTTTCCAATGTGTTTACAATGTATGGGTGGCGGCCAAAGATATCCAACAATTCTTCGTTGGTGTATCCAAAACATTTCAAAAGCACGCCAGCACTCATTTTGAATTTACGTTCAACTGTAACACGCAAGCAGTCTCCTGCCACTTGTTCGGTTTGAACCCACATTCCGTAACTTGGTTGAATTGCACCATTATAGTCCATACGACCATACTTGTTAAGTTCTCCACCAAAGATTACGCCCGGTGATTTGATAAGTTGATTTAAAACAACCCTTTCAACACCGTTGCAAATGAAACCACCGTCTTTGCTCATATAAGGGATATCCCCCATGAACACTTCTTGTTCCATTTGTTCGCCGGTTTCTTTAACAAGCAAGCGCACTTTCACTTTAAGTGGAACAGTGTAACTTGTTTGCTTTACTTTACATTCGGCCCATGTATATTTTGGCGTTCTGTCGATGCTATAGCCCAAAAAAGTTAACTCTGCTTTGTTTGCATAGTCAACAATTGGGTTGTATTCATTCAAAACCTCGCCAATTCCTTCGTTAAGAAATGCTTCATAAGAATCCTTTGCTATGTTAAGCAAATCAGGCATAACATATGGCACTTCTCTTCTGGCAAAACTATACCTTTCGGCTTTACCTAATTTTACCTTTTTAATGTTGAGTGTGTTTGACATTAATTTAACTCCTTATTAAGTTGTATTTATGCTTGTGCCAACTATCACCCCAACGACAAAAGCGCATAGTTACCGAGCATTACTCATACTAGGCAATTTTAACACAACGTGCAACTAATGTCAATAGATTTTTATATATTTTTATATATTATTTAATAATATTAGAAAGGGCAACAAAAAAGTTGGCAATCGCCAACTTCTTTAACCCACTTCATATTCATCAACGTCAGGAATTTCATCAACAGGTTTACCATATTTCCTTGAAGCATTGTATAAATCAATAATGCTTTGTTTTCTTTTAAGTTCATCAGGTAAGTACCATGCCACTCTATAATCACGCTTAATTGCTTTTGTCATCCAATCTTTGTTTTTAACAAAAGCATAAAATTTTTCTCTCCATGCCTCATCATGAACAGGCAATTTTGCACAATGACTTGTGTTTTCATTTGCTTTCAAATGTCTTAACTCTTTCATGTAAACTTTCAACACAAAGGTTTCATATACGGCAGGATTAGAATTTATTGCAATATCAAGCAAATTTTCATCTTCGGCACCACAAATTGTGCCTGCTTCTTCATCTGGTAAAACATGCCCAATGTTGTAACCAAATCTGTTTACGGCTTTTTTAATCATTTCTCTGTTAGCCACATTGTTCTTTCTGTCATCTGTAAGGAACCATTCAAATGCCCAAGGAGTTTTATCCAAAGCCGCATTTCTAACATAAACATCATGTTTGATTGTTGCAATCATATCAACAAGGCCTGCTTCGGTTTTAATTTTTTCAAACATCTTCAATTTGTAATCATTATTTGGCATTTTTGCAATAATTGCTTTAAGTGTTGATACACAAGTACCAATCATTTTAATACCAAGACCTTCCAAATTTGTACGGGACCAATCAATATTATTCAAATCAATGCCATCATCTTTTAATTGCAAACTTTGCAAGATGCGTCCGCCTTCTATTCTAATAAGTTCAACAGCAGCACGTGTTAAATCTTTAACACTGCCCTTATCAACTGAATTTGCATCTACTGAATTTGCATCAGCAAGCATTTGTTCAATTATTGAATTTTGAGTTTCTCTTCTTGCCATAAGATTTCTCCTTCTTTAAATATATCAAAATGATAACACACAACCACCCATTTGTCAATATGCAATTTTTAATTTAATAGCATGAAAAAGGCAGCAAAAAAGTTGGCAAACGCCAACTTTTTCAAAACATTTAGTCTATTGTTGTGCCAGATGTAAGTTCAACACCATGTTCTTCCATAATTTTTGTAACATTTTCTGTAAGTAAAACTTCTCCCGCCCTTATTTCTTCACAAAATTCCACAAATTCTGGGCGATTTGCCAATTTTTTGAACATACATTCCAAAATGTTAGCAACATTTTCATCACCCTTAACTGCTTCACTCAACCAATTGCCACGGAACAACAATCTTACAGCCGTTGCTCTCCATGCATCATCATATTTGGACCAATGGTTGTAACCATGATTGTATGCATCAGGGTTAACTTTTTTAACTTTTTCATCTTTTTCAAGATTTTCCAAGTCCTCAAGGTATGGGCAAACAACCCACTTATAGAAGAGTGTTATATCTTCGCTAATGCATTGTTTAAGGTATTTAACTTCTTGTACACCGGCTGGTTTTTTTGCTTTTTTATCTTCCAAAACATATTGAAGATTCAATTTGTCTTTATCAAGTGCTTTTTCAATAAATTTAGCATCTGCATCATTATTTTTTCTGTCATCTCTCATAAAACATACAAAACTGTTTGGATATCTGTTTATCATTGCTTCTCTAACACCATAATAATGTTTAATTTCTGCAGCAATTTTAAACAAACCTTTATCACTTTTCATTGCTTCTTCAATTTTTGTTTTTAATGAATCTGGAATCTCAGGGCTAGATAACAAAATTGTTTTTATTGCTCTTTCACACAAGGTTCTGTTTGTAATAATTCCAAGTTCGGCAAGCACATCTCCATAACGCTTACTATAATCAAAGTTAATGCGTTCATATGTAACATTTCCATTTTCACCCAACAAGTCAATTTTGGACCTATCAAGTTGCAAATCTCTAAACACTTCCTTTGCATCTTTGCTTGTTTCAAAATATTTAGTAGCAACAAGTTTTAATAATTTCCATTCCAAAGCTTTAAAACCGAATTCATCAAATTTAGGCTCATGTTTATCATCCATGCTCAATTCCACGTAAGTTATTTTAATTTCATCATGAAAATAATGCACGTCGTTGTCAAAATGCAAGGCGTGGCCAAAATGCAAGTTGTGGCCAATAGATTTTTCCGGCTTCATACATTTTTCTTTTACATTTTGTTGTCTATCTAAGTCTTCAAGTTGTCTATCTAAGTTTACACGCAGATAATAATAAGGTCGTATAACCAACTCATCACTCAAAATGGCCATTTCTTCTACACTATGTTGGACCCCAATCATGTCAGTAATAAGTTTGTATTTTTTCTTTTTATCCATAATGTCTCCCCTTTTTTATATGTCTGTATAATACCACACAACTGCCAGTTTGTCAATATGCAATTTTAAAATATTTTTAAATAAAAATATGCCCGAAAAACCGAGCATATTTCAAGGGCTCCCACAAAAACTTTGTTTGAAGTGGGATAATTGTTAGCAACAACCAGTTTGTTTACCGCAACCGCAGCCATTTAATAACAATAAAATGATAATAAGCAAGCATGGGTCAATTCTGCAACCACAATTGCACATTAATAAGATTAAAATTATAATCCATGCATATTCATTGCAGTTTGTTCCACATCCTTCATTGCAGCCTTCGCCGCCAAAGAATTTGTTAAACATAATTCCTCCTAAATGTATTTAATTTATATGTATTACAAAAGTTTTTCTTCGGTACCTTGATATTCTTTCGTATACTACATATTACGCAGGAAAATTTTTTTTGTTACAAAAAAAAGATTGCATTTGCTTGCAATCCTTCTTTTATTTTATTTTTACGCTAAAATCACTACCTTTAACATAATCTTTATAAGCTTTTCTGTTTGCCGCTGTGTTTACAATTTTGCCATCAACTTCTTTCAAAAATGGGTTTATGTAATTGCAATTATCATCCGGCTCCCAAAAATCGTGTTTTCTTTCTAAATAATGCATAATAATTTCTTTTGTGTAAAGTCTGAAATGGTTAAGGTCGGTTGAAATGCACAATCCATAAGGATGATAAGTGCCAGAACAAAGGTGCGTGTGACCAAACAAATTTATTCTTGATTTATCTGCATGAATTGCTTGATGCACAATATGAAATTTTTTGCCCCAAATGTTAAGGTCCAAAGATTTGTAAACTTCTTTTATGCCATGTTGTTTACAACAAGCAACAAAAGCATCATAATCTTTGTTAAAAAATTTATCAATAATACGTTGTTCATTGTTGCCCAAAATCAAAACGATGTTTGCCTTAACTTTTTTAAGCAATTTAAGGCCTTTTTTCCATGGATAGCCATATTTGTATCCGTCACTGTCACAATCAAGCAAATCCCCTGCAACATAAATGGTATCACCCTTCTTTGCCTTTTTATTCCAATCTTTAATAATAAAATTATCATATTGTCTTATATTCTTAAAAGGCCTGTTGTCATATTCCATTGTATTAGGGTCACAAAAATGCACATCGGCTGTAAAAAATTCCATAAATTCTCCTTAGTTTAATAATTTGACTTAAATTGTTCCAATTTTTGCTTAATCATTTGTTTTAAAGCAACAATGTTTTTGCCACTTTTTGCACCAATATAGCAAGTGTCATAAGGGTAAGATTTAAGTTGGTTTATTGCGTTAGAATCAACCTTATCAATTTTGTTGTATACCAAAATAACTTTGTTAGGGTCAATATCTAAACGCTTAAATTCTTTTTCCACAACTTCAATTTGTTCATATTTATGAACATCACTTGCATCAACCACCATAAGCAACACATTTGCATCAAGTGTCTCTTCAAGTGTGGCCGAGAAAGCATACATCAATTCGTGTGGCAAATTGCTTACAAAACCAACCGTATCAATAAGCACATATTCTGTGCCAGAATCCCACACTTTTTTTGTTAAAACATCAAGTGTTGCAAACAACCTATCATCTGCATAAGTACCTGCTTTTGCAATGGAATTCATAAGGGTAGATTTACCTGCGTTTGTATATCCAACAAGTGCAACACTTTGCATTCTTGAAAGCCTTTGTTTCCTTGTTGTTTGCCTGTGACGTGCAATGTCCTTAATGTCACGTTCTAACCTTGAAATATCTTCTTGCACTTTACGTCTATCAAGTTCCAATTTTGTTTCACCAGCACCACGCATGCCAACACCTGTGCCACCGCGTTCGTTGTTAAGGTTTAAACTTGCCAAACGTGGCAAAGTATATTTAAGTTGTGCAAGTTCAACTTGAAGTTTACCTTCACCACTCTTTGCCCTACCTGCAAAGATATCCAAAATAAGCATTGTTCGGTCAATAACTTTTGTGCCAATAACTTCGCCTAAATTCCTTAATTGAGAGCCTGTAAGTGGACAATCAAAAATTACAACATCGGCACCAAGACGTTCGGCATCATCACGAATTTCTTCCACTTTGCCAATGCCCATATAGGTGCGTGCGTTAACTTCTTTAACCAAAAAAAGATTACACTTTACAATTTCCAAAAGTGCACTTTCGGCCAAAAGTCCCAATTCTTTTGTGCGATATTCGGCATCTTCCATATTCACATATGGGCACACCAAATATGCTTTTTCCATGTTCTTTTCCATATGTCTTAATTTTACTGCATAACAAAAACATTGTCAACAAAGTATTGACAACTTATAAACAGAAATTGTTGCAATTTTTTTTTGCTTTTGATATGATATTTTTTGGAGATAATATGCACGTTTTTAATATGAAAGATAAAAACCTAACATGGTACAACAGAAATTACTATTTCGCTGGTACATTATTTTTTGTTTTACTTAATATTTTGATTTTTAAATTGTTGGGTCCAAATTGGAATTTTGAATTATATGATACCACTGCAAGTTGGGAAGACTTTTCTTTTATAAACTGTCTCACAATTGGTTTTGCAGCACTAAGTCATGCATCTTGGAGGCATGTTCTCATAAATATGCTATTCTTTACTCTTATTGGTATTTATTTGGAACGTAAGATGGGAACTTTAAGTTACGTTACACTTGTTGTAACTTTAATTTTTACAGTTCCAGCTCTCGCAAGCCACGTTAAGGGTGACATAAGCCATCATGGATTTTCTGGAGTTATTTCTGCTTTGGTCGGAATTAATTTAATGGATTGTATTTTCTCTTTGTTTAGAAAACAAAAAGATATTACAAACATAATTTTTGCAGTCGTCACCGTCGTATCTTCACTTTTATTCTGTTCTGGAATTGGTGGCAAAAGTTTTTCAAGATTCAATCCAATATATTTTGGTCATAATTTAATTCACAATATGGCACATTACACTGCATTCTTCTGGGGAATATTAATTTACCTTGTTTATAAAGTTATTTCACTTTGCAACGCAAAACAAACAGTCACAATAAACGAAATGGTTAAAGAGAAACAAGAAAAACCTAAAAAACAAGTTAAAAAAGTAAAAAAAGTTAACACAAAAGGAAAAAACAAAAATAATGCGCATATGTAACCTTGCAAGTGGCAGTAGTGGGAACTGCACTTACATAGAATCTGAACAAACAAAAATTTTAATTGATAATGGCAAGACCTTTCAATATATTTTTAATGCCCTAAATGAACTTAAAGTTGACCCACAATCAATTGATGCAATTTTGGTTACGCATGAACACACAGACCACACAAAAGGCATTGAAAAATTTGTCAGATATTCGCCAAACACAAAAATATATGCACATATTAGCATAAGTGAAATTTTAACAAATCAACTTGCTGTGGATAAAAATAGTTTTGTTTTCTTCGATTCTGCCTTTAATTTGGGAGATTTATCCATAATCCCTTTCCCACTCCCACATGATAGCAAATTTTGTGTTGGATATAGGGTTAATGAACGTGATGCTTCCGTTGCAGTTTGCACGGACTTAGGGCGTTTTACAGATGATGCCTATGAAGGCACAAAAGGTTGTGCGCTTGTTTATTTGGAAGCGAATTATGACCCAGAAATGCTTATGGCATACCCAAACTATCCACCATTTTTAAAGCGCAGAATAAATGGTACACATGGTCACCTTTCCAATTTAAGTTGTGCCAAAGCTATTGAAAAACTTGTGGCAAGTGGCACACGTATGGTTGTGCTTTCTCACATAAGTGAACACAGTAATACAGAAAATTTGGCAGTAAACACAATTGTAAATTATTTGGAAAGCAAAAACATAACTCCAAATGTAAATGTTCGTTTGGATATTGCACATCACGAACAACGTGGCACAATCTTCAAAGTTACACCAAAAACATAACAAAAAAACTGCCCAAATAGGCAGTTTTTTTAATCAAAATTATGTATATATCTTTTTATAATATTAGTGTTAATCCTTTGCAAAAAATTCTTCAGCAATGTCAGCCGCACATGCTATCAACTCCATATCATCCACATATTTATCCAACTCTTTTTTTGCCTTTTTTATTTTTCTATATATACTATGTTGTTCAATTGTTTTTTTAACTAAGTTTTGTGAATCTTTTTTAACTGAATTCTTAATCTTCTTATATGTTTCCATAAAATAATCCAAATAAAAGTATCCGTTGTCATAATAAGTGTAAGTAATTTCATAAAATTTTATAGTATCATTAATAAATTCATCTAAACTCTTAACCATATCTTTGGCTTTATCATATTGTTTATTATTTTCAGGGCCTTTTGCATAAACCGCCTTGTAATCTTCATAACTATCTACTGAATATGGGTCTTTTTTTGAAGATTTATCATTGTGGTTTTGCCAAATATAAACTTTGGCAATTTCATGCATATTTTCATCAACAAGAATATGTTCATTAGATTGGTGTAACTGATTGTATATCACCAACTCAAACAAACCATATTTTTCATGTTTAATAATTTCATCATATTTTATTTCTGCAACACATTTGCACTTATCATTAACAAGTCCAAATTTTCCATTTTCTTTAACAATTTTCATACTCTCACCCATTCCTATACTGTATAATTATATCATACTATTGCATTTTGTCAATATCAATAATAAATATTATTGGTTGTTTTTTTAAGATTTTATAACAAATTAGCATGCATCAAAATTTAATGATAGCATCTGGTTGCAAGTGAAAATAAAAAAATAAAAAAAGCAAAATGCTTGCTTTTTTATTCAACATTAAAGTCAATGCGATAGTACCCTTGTTCCATAGTGCAAAGTGGGCAAGTTTTTGGTGCAGATTTTGCTTTTACAATTGTGCCACAATTATCACATTTAAAACATTTAACTTGCTTGCTTTTGTAAAGTGAGCCATCTTTTAAACCCATGTGCAATTGTTCAAGTGTACGTTGGTGGCTCTTTTCCACTTTGGCAACCATTTCAAACAAATCTGCCACATCTTTAAAACCTTCATCTCTGGCAATTACGGCAAAACTAGGGTAAATTCGTTCTGCACTTGTTTTTTCATTTTCACTTTCTTGCTTTATCACATCCAGAAGTTCACCTGTTTTAAATGGGTAACCTGCAGAAATGTCGATATTTTGAGTTTTGTTTCCACCAAGGTCCACAATTTTAGTAAAAAATTGTTGTGCATGTGCCATTTCGTTGTGTGCCAATGTCCTTACAATTGCACTCATGTATTGGTAACCTTGTTGCTGTGCCATTTTTGCCATAAATTGATATCTTGCACCCTCTTGGCACTCAGCAGCAAAAGAACGTGCCAAGTTTTCTTTTGTTTTTGATTTTTGAAAATCCATAATTTTCCTCCACAACCATTATTGACAAAAACAAAAATTTCAACACAACAAATGTAAAATAAAATTTCTTTTGAAAAATTTAATTTTTTTATTGACAAATTTTGTTAATCTTGTTAATATTAAAATGCATTTTGCAAAATTTAAAGGCAAAATACAATAAAGAGATGTAGCTCAGCAGGTTAGAGCACCACCCTGATAAGGTGGGGGTCGGTGGTTCGAGTCCACTCATTCCTACCAATTATCACTTGTATTCCAAGTGATATTAGGGCTTGTTGACATATTATCGGGAACTAAAGAAACAATATAAAAGCCTTCATTTTCACCTCTGCTAATATGATAAGTATAGAAACCGCTGTAATCATAAACAGCTACTTTTTCCGTTGTATAAATTTTGGCTTCACCTTGTGAGCCAAGAAGCGGAGTATTAAAACTCTTTAAATAACTGTTTGCCGTATCACCGATAACGGACAAATCCTGACTCATATCAGCCATTGCATTCGGTGCAAAAGATAATGCCCCCAACATCAATGCTGAAACTAATAACTTATTTGCTTTCTTAATTCTCTGACGCTGTTTCTTCTTCATATATGAACCCTTATATTTAAAAAATATTTTCACTCCAAGAAACTTATTTGTAATTGATAAAATCATTTTTATCGAACAATTCCTCTTCGAAAAAATTTGCAACTTTATTAATAAAATTATCCTTTACTACAATTAAACCTTGTTCTTCCATTTTTTCCTCCTTTGTTAACACAATGCAGATATAGGGTGA
>CALCEI010000064.1 GCA_937900575.1 uncultured Clostridia bacterium | reverse complement strand
TTTTATTTTCTTTAATCAATTATTTTTTAATTTCTTTTTTTGCACGAACCATAGAAAAATTTGTAAGCACTTGATACGAACTTGTGTTTGCAAAATTTGCATAAAAATTTGGTGTGTTTACGTCACCCAAAATTTCAACAATTTCGCCAAGCTTAATGTCTACTTTTGATGCATCCAACATAAAACAATCCATGCAAATATTAAGCACTTTGCACTGCTTGTTTTTTACATTTAAATTAATGCCTAAATAATCCAGTAAAAATCCATCCGCATAACCAACAGAGACAACTGCAATTTTCATTTTTTTGTTTGCAATAAATCTTCTGTCATAACCAATTAATTCTCCATTTTTTACATAATTTATTTGCGTAATTTTTGCATTGATTTTTATAACCAAACCATCTTTTTTTTGTATATTATTATATAAATTATATCCAATTCTAACCATGTCAAAATGATGATTTTTACACAAGTTAACGGCGCTGTTGTCGGCATGAATTATTGGCTTAAAATTTGTGTTTTTTAAACAACTTAAAAACTTTTTAAACGTGTCTGTTTGCTTTTCAACATAGTCATCTGTTGTTGCATAATGTGTAAAAATTCCTTCCAAATTTAGTTTGCTGTTTTCAATAATTTTAACTGCTTTTTTAAAATTTTTGATGTTTGAAAAACCATATCTGTTCATCCCAGAATTGACCTTTAAATGCACATTAAATTTTTTATGTTTACTTGCCAAAAATTCAATATCCTCAATTGAACTGCACGTATAAGAAAACTTGGTGTTTAATTTGGTGTGTTCAAGTGGACCAACAATCAATATTTTTTTGTTTGTAAATTTCTTTATTGAATTCTTTTGCAATCTTTTTTGCTTTTCCACCAATACCAAAAACAACCATTAATTTCCAAACTTTGTTCTCGTTAATTGCTTGTTCAAATTTGGCTCTATCAAATGAATAATCATGAAGTAATTGGCCTTGGAAAAAATCATAGATTTTAAATCCCAGTCTTTTAAGTGGTCTAAATTGTTCGTAAACATAAGTGCCGCCATCTGAAGACATGGCATAAACAGCTAAAGGTTTGTAGTTTGAATAAATATACTTTAAAACGCTTTTTGCGGTCTCTTTTTTTAAGCAAGAAGAAGAGATGGTTTTTCCGTCGTTATAAACAAAAGCCCCATTACAGCCAACAACATAAGGCTTGGTATTAAGTTTTTCAAATACCTTTAAACATGAATTAATGTTTCTTCCTGAAACAACAGAAAAAACATCACCTTTTGCTTCAATTGATTTAATTACCGAAACAGTTTTTTTCGATAACAATGTCACAGGATGCTTC
>CALCEI010000063.1 GCA_937900575.1 uncultured Clostridia bacterium | reverse complement strand
ATTGCTATAAACTAAATTATTATAATATAATACAGAAAAAATTGCAAACTTTTTTAAGCAACAGTAAGGCAAAAAAATTATATAATTTTTTATTGTAAAAATGATTATGTAAATAAAAAACAATCAAGTAACACACAATAAAGATTATGAAAAAGATAAGTAAATTCAAAGTTGTTCTTTTTGGTGCGCTAATAGGGCTTGTTAACGGTTTTTTTGGTGGTGGCGGTGGAATGATTGTTGTGCCAATGCTTACCAAAATGTTTAACATGGAACAGAAAAAAGCACAAGCAACGGCATTGTTTATAATTTTGCCATTGAGTTTGCTTAGTACAATTGTTTACATGTGCTATAACTCAATAAACTTTGCAACAGGTTGGCCTGTTATTGTTGGCATTGTTGCAGGTGGTGCATTGGGAGCAGGGCTTCTTAACAAGTTAAGAAACAATGTTCTTAAAGGTATTTTTGTGTTTTTTATGATTTTGGGTGGAGCAATTATGTTGTTAAAGTAGGTGAATATGATTTTTGTGGAGATTTTACTTGGCCTTATTGGTGGAATTATTGGTGGCATGGGCATGGGTGGTGGGACATTAACCATTCCAATTTTAACATTGCTTTTGGGTTATCATCAACTGCAAGCACAGGGCATAAACCTTGTTGCATTTTTGCCAATGGCAGTTGTGGCGCTTATTATTCACACAAAGAACAAATTGGTGGATTACAAAAGCACTTGGTTGTTTGCACTGGTGGGAAGTGCGTTTAGTGTGTGTGGTGCGTTGATTGCAAACCACATAGATAGCATAATTTTAAAAAAATGTTTTGCCGTATTTTTGATTGCTCTTGGAATTTATCAAATTATTGAAATGGTTAAAGAAAAGAAAAAATTAAAATAAATCTAACGCGTTTTTAAGGCACAGGGAAATGTTGATTGTTTCGTATTTAATTAAAAAATTCATGTCTTGAACATCACAAAACGTTAAATTTTGCATACTTTTTTTGATTTTTTCAAAATTTTCTTTGATTTTTTGATAATCTTTATTGTTTTTATATTCATCAATAAAATCATTATAAACCGAATTGTATACCGAAGAATAATCGGTTAAAGTTGTTTTAAGTTGGTTAAAATTTATTTCTTGCTTATCAAAGGCAATTGAATTTTCGTATAATCCATTTATTATATTTTGGGTTGTTAAACACAAGTCTGCTGTTATGTTGTTTTGTTGTCTTGTTAAATTTTTGTTGTATACTGAAGCGTTGATATCCACTGAAAACATTTTTGCATTGGCATAAGTTGATGTCAAATTTTTTGCAACAGTTTCTGCCGTTTCTGAATTTGGATAGAAACTTGCCAAAACATGATACGTTCCATCAAAGTAAACAAATCCTGCGCCATTTTCCTTTTTTATTTGGTTGGATAGTATGCTAGCAGAAGAATAAGTTGTAAAAGATTGAACTTCAACAAAGTAAAGTTGTTCAGTGGGTTTTTCAAATTGGTTTATGGCAATTATGCCACCTAAAAGAATTATCACGCACAAGGCAAGCAAACAAAAGCCAAAATTTTGTTTTTTGGAAATTCTTTGTTTATATTGGTAATAATTGAAGGTATAACTCATGTGATATTTTATTATTTTCAATCAAAAATTATGAAAAATGGCAGGTTTTGGATAGATTTATGACATTTGTTGCTATTATTGTGAACGTTGGAGGTAAAAATGAAATTTAGACCATTATTTGATAGAGTGGTTATTTTGCCAGAGACAGAAGAGAATGTTTCGGCATCTGGCATTGTGCTACCACAAACTGCACAAGAAAAGCCACAACAAGGCAAAGTTGTTGCAGTTGGCACAGGCGAAGATTTGGATTATACAAAATGCACAATCAAGGTTAAGGTTGGCGAAAAGGTTGTTTTTAACAAATACGCAGGTGTTGAACTTAAATTAGACGGCAAAAATTACATTATTTTAAGACAAATTGATGTTATAGGAGTTATTGATGATTAAGAAAATTGCTATGGGCGAACAGGCAAGAATTAAATTGTTGCAAGGTGTAACAAAACTTGCTGATGCAGTTAAAATAACCCTTGGCCCAAAGGGAAGAAACGTGATTGTGGACGAATTGTTTGTAACACCGATGGTTACAAATGACGGCGTAACCATTGCTAGACAAGTGGAACTTGAAGACGAAATTGAAAACACAGGTGCACAAATTTTGCGTGGTGCATGCACAAAAACCAATGATATTGCTGGAGACGGCACAACAACTGCCACAGTGCTTGCAGAAAGGATTTTTGCAGAAGGTCAAAAGTGTTTTAGCATGGGTGCAAATCCAATTTTGCTTAGGAACGGCATTGCTTCTGCTGTGGAATTTGTTGTGGAAGAAGTTAAAAAGAACAGCAAAAAAGTTGAAAACAATGCAGATATCTGTCAAGTTGCAAGCATTTCTTCTGGAAGTCATGCAACAGGAGAACTTATTGCCAAAGCCTTTGAAAGTGTTGGGAAAGACGGTGTTATAACCATAGAAGAAGGCAATAACGTGTTAAGTTCACTAACAATTTTGGAAGGAACACGAATAAACAGGGGTTACATAAGCCCTTATATGTGTGCCGACCAATCAACTTTGGTTGCAGAACTTAACAATCCTTACATATTGGTTACAGATAAAAAGATAAGCCAAGTGCAAGAAATTTTACCAATTATTGAAAAAGTTGCAAAAGCCGGTGGAAGTTTATTTATTATTGCAGAAGATGTGGAAGGTGAAGCACTTACAACAATTGTAATTAACAACATGCGTAAAATTTTCAACTGCCTGTGCGTTAAAACCCCATATTTTGGGGATAGACGTAAAAAAGTTTTGGACGATATTGCTTTAACAGTTGGTGCAAAATTTATTTCTGGCGACATTTACAATAATTTTTTAGATGTTAACTTGGAAGATTTGGGGCATGCAGAAAAAGTTAAGGCAGATAAAGACCAAACAACAATTATTGGTGCAAAAGGTGATAAAGATAAAATTGCCAAACGAGTTAAAGAACTTAAAGAAAAATTGCCGGAAGCCAAAAAAGAATTTGACCGTGAGGTTATTCAAGGCAGAATTTCAAGTTTGAACGGTGGCGTTGCCATGATTAAAGTTGGGGCAATAAGTGAAGTGGAAATGCGAGAGAAAAAATTGCGTTTTGAAGACGCATTAAATGCAACAATTTCTGCCATTGATGAAGGCATTGTTGTTGGTGGGGGAATTGCCCTTTTAAGAGCAAAACCAAAACTTGAAAAATGGATTGAAAAAACACTTTCTGGCGATGAAAAACTTGGTGCACAAATTATTGCAAAAGCCTTGGAAGCACCAATAAGACAAATTGCAAAAAATGCAGGTGTTGATGATGGTGTGATTGTTAGTGAAGTGCTTAAAAATGAAAATGAAAATTTTGGTTATGATGCATTAGAAAATAAATTTTGTGATATGTTTTCTGCAGGAATTATTGACCCATACAAAGTTACGCGAACTGCACTTCAAACGGCAGGCAGTGTTGCTTCAACTTTGCTTACAACCGAGTGTGTTGTTGTGCAAGATAAAAGCAAAATGGAAAAGCAGAAATTTGTCGAATAAAAAAATATGTAAAAAATAAAAATTAATAATTTAATTATATTTTGTTTATTTTTTATTTTAATTAAAATTTAACTCAAAACAAAAAATAAGTAAAAAATAATTAAAAATGCCACAAAATACTTAAAAATAGTGTTTTATTGTGTCGAAAACAAAACAATTATTTAATTTATTTTTAATATTTTTAAAATTAGCAAAAATAAAAAAGCAGGAAAATTAATTCCTGTTTTTTTATTATTTATTTTCTTCCAAAATTGCGTTGCCGATTTCAACATCAAATGGTGCAGTTTCATATTTAATTTCATGAACTGATGTAACTGCTTTAATGTCACTTTCACAATCGGTTACAAAACTTAAATCTGTGTTGGAAATTTTGATGTAATCAATTTCAGTTTTAAGGCTTAATTTGTTTTCACTCTTAAATTGACGAACACGTGATACGATGTCAATAACCATATCGCCATTTGCAATAATGTTGTCTTCATTTTCAACATCAATTTTTGAAAGTTTGCACAAGTGAATTGACTTTTCTTTTTCAAATTGACGGAAGTAATTTTGATAAATTTCTTCAGTGATGTGTGGCATGGTTATTGCAAACAATTTCAACATGCCAAGAAGGACATTATAACATGCCCATTGAGCACTTTGTTTTGCATCTTCGCCATACACTTCTGGTTGATACAAACGCTTCTTGGAAATTTCAATATAGTTATCACAGAAATTCCAGAAGAATTTTTCAATTTCATTTTTTGCATAACCCATTTCAACATCTTCATAGAAGGCATAAGTTTTTTCGTATGCTTCATTAAATTTGTTCATGATGTAACGGTCCATTGGCAAAATTGTTTTTGGTTTTGAAGGAACATAACCTTCCATAAAACTCAACACAAACTTGGAAGCGTTCCAAATTTTGTTTTGAAGTTTAAGGCCATCTTTCAAACCTTCGTCACTAAACATAACGTCACGACCATAGGCACCATTTGCACACCAATAACGGATTACGTCTGCACCATAATTTGTAAGCAAATCGTTCAAATTCATTTTGCTGTTTGCCAAGTGTTTGCTTATTTTGATGCCTTTATCTGCCATAACCCAACCATTAACAATAAGGTTTTTCCATGGCAAACAACCTTGGTGATAATATGCTTTGATTATTGTACGTAAACACCATGTTGTGATGATGTCACGTCCACAGAAACGCATATCCATTGGCATTTTACTTGCACATTCTTCTTCATTTTCTGCCCAGTTGCAGTTGATTTGTGGGGTAACAGAACTTGTTGCCCATGTATCCATAACGTCACTTTCTGGCACAAATTCCGTGCTGCCACAAGCACAAGCAGACCTTGGATTGCTTGTAAGTGGATTTACAGGAAGTTCGCTTGTTTCTGCATACTTAACTGCACCACATTTTGCGCAATACCATACTGGGAATGGAACACCAAAGTATCTTTGGCGAGAAATTGACCAATCTTGGTTCAAATTGCTTACCCATGCCATGTAGCGTGCCTTCATGCTTTCTGGGTGCCAAACAAGTTCGTTGCCCAAATCCAACCATTTTTGCTTTAATTCTGGGGTGGAAGTGCGAATAAACCATTGTTTTTTGGATAAAAATTCAATTGGTTCTTCACAACGTTCATGCACTTTAACTGCGTGAGTAATTGGGTCTTGTTTATAAAGATAGTTTTGTGCTTTTAAGTCTTCAATTATGGCTTTACGGGCTTCAATGGACTTCATACCAGCATATTTGCCAGCAATTTCTGTCATTCTGCCACCATCATCAATGGCTTGTTTAAGTTCCAAATGGTATTCTTTCCACCATTCTGCGTCAGTTTGGTCACCAAATGTACAGCACATAACAATACCTGTACCTTTATCAATACCAACTTTGCTATCTGCCTTAATTTCAACTTGATTTTCTTCAAACAAAGGCACAAGAACTTTTTTGCCAATAAGGTGGGTGTAGCGTTCATCTTCAGGATTTACAAAGATGGCAACACATGCAGGCAAGAATTCTGGCCTTGTGGTTGCAATTGGAATTGTGCCACTGCCATCTGCAAGACGGAAGTTAAGGTAATTGAACACACTTTCCAAATCTTTATCTTCAAGTTCGGCTGCAGCAACGGAAGTTCTGCATTTACAACACCATGGGCTTGGCTTATCTTCACGGTAAGCAATGCCTTTTTTTGCAAGTTCAATAAAGGATTTTTGGCTTGTTTTTTGGCTACGGCTATCAATTGTGTTATATCCCAAACTTAAATCACAACTCATGCCAGATTTAACCATCATATCCCTATAACTTTGGTTATAAGTGGAAACAAGATCCAAGGCAATGGAAGTGAACTCTTCACGTGGGAGAGTGTG
>CALCEI010000062.1 GCA_937900575.1 uncultured Clostridia bacterium | reverse complement strand
ATCTGTAACAGTTTGCTTCTGTGCATTACCTGTTGCAATCTGAATAAAAATATACGTCAAAGCTGTCTGCGCGATAAAAGCAATAATTTCAATCTGTGAAATAGTAATCAATCCTTTTTAAGTTTTATTTGCTATATATTCAACATACAAAATATGTTGCAATCTGTCATAATTTCTTCTGACATTCTGCCCTTGTTTGGCTCTAATTCGTCAAGATAGCATTGCTTTAATATGCTGTGTCTTAATTCTCTTTCTAATTTTGCGCGACTTTCAAACGCTTCAGGGAAATCTACTCTTATTCTATTCCAGTAACCCATACCGCCTTTAACGCATCCAATGCAGTTGTTGTTGTTATAACCTAAATCGTACATTAAAGGTCTTTTTATGCCTAACTGTTCGCAGATTCCGTGTGCTTCCTGTTTTGAAAGGCTTCTTTCTATCAATGGAAATTCGTGATTGAATTCAATCATTGTTTCACTTAATCTTTCTGCTCGATGCTTTTCATCACAATCCATTCCCCATACATAAGTTATATCGTAATCAAATATATGCTGCTGTTCCCATTCCTTACGTACACGCTTTTTAAGCCAGTTTGTGCAAGGCGCAAAACCACCAGCTATCTGAATTAATCCTGCCCCTCTTATCGCATTTTCTACACTTCCATACTGTGATTTTAAAATTTCAACTTCTTTGCCTAATACTTTTTCACAATCTTTGATAAAACGCATACTGTCAGGATGCTGATCATCAATATCAATATATATATATTTATCAATTGTATCTTTTGCCAAATATCCTGCCACAAAAGAAGAAACACCTGCGCTTAACCAACAAACCTTTAATTTTTTCTTCATTTTGTACACCTCATTTCTTTAAATACTCTTTATCTGTTTTCCTTTTAATTTCTTTCAAGCATAAAGAGCAAATGTCAAATTCCTCTTTGTATATCCAGCCTTTAGAAAGAAATGTTGTCATTTTTCCGTTGTATGGCAGCATCTGTTCTTCTGTGCGCCCACAAATGTCACATTTTCTTGTCTTGCTCATTTTTCTTACCTCTTCAATAATTCTTAACATACTTAATATTTTCCTTCGGTATTATGGCTAATACTTTATATTCCTTTTCGCTAATGTATTGCTTAAAAACCATAACATCTTTATCACTGTAATCTACCTGTGTGCATTCGTTATTTAGCATAAGCATTTCATCGCTCTTCAATATAACCTTAAACATTTTCATTACCTCTTCATCGGTTAAAACGGAATATCCTCTTCATCAATTGAATTAAACGCTGGTGGAACATTATCTGATGGTGCTGCATCCTGCTTCTTATCGCCTGAATAATCACCGCAGAATTCAACTGTGCTTACCAGCAGTTCATTCATACTGTGATTCTTGCCTGCATCATCTTTCCACTGGTTTGATGTCATTACGCCTGTTACGCCAATCATCTTTCCCTTGCTGAACCATTTTTCAATGAATTCAGCTGAATTTCTCCACGCAATGCACCTGATCCAATCTGTTGTATCTTTTGTGTGTGGGCGTGGAACAGCTACTGTGAACCGCAGCACTGCAAGATTGCTTGTTGTGTACCTTAATTCTAAATCGTTTGCGATTCTTCCCATAATTGAAATGTTATTAATAAGTCATCACCTCTTTCTTTTCTTCTACCTCGTGCAGGGCAGCTGCGCTTCCCGGCATGATCATATATAAGGCCATAATGA
>CALCEI010000061.1 GCA_937900575.1 uncultured Clostridia bacterium | reverse complement strand
GGATTTGCATTTGATGGTTGGTTCAATAATTTAACCGAATGGAACTTTGAAACCGACATTGTAACAAGCAGTTTAACACTTAAAGCACATTGGACAGATGTAAGGGTACCAGTGTTTACAACTCAACCAACTGATTTGGAAGTATCTTATCCAAAGGGTGGCAGTTTATCTGTTGAAGTTGAAAATCCAGAACTTGTTGAAAGTTATCAATGGCAAGAGTGGATGAAAGGATATGATGATGAAGAATTGTGGCAAGATATGGATGGTACATCTGCCTCAACTCCAACTTTGCAACTTAAATCTACCATGCACAATTCTTACCACTGCAGATTTAGATGTGTTGTAACAAACAAAAATGGACAAACTGCAACAAGTGATGAAGCAAAAATAATTTTAAGCAACGAGGGTGAATTTGTACCATTTGTTCGTATTGGTGAATATGCCGTTGAACCTGGTGAATGTTTGGACCTTTCCACAACACAAAACGGAACAGGCAAAATTTACATGGAACAGAAAGACGAAGGTGACAGATACGATATTACCTTGGAAAATGTAAACTTTAACAACACAAAATGTATTGCAAGTGATGTCTATGCTTCCATTGGTTTGGAATTGCAGTCAGATTGCAATGTCGCACATTATTATTACATTCATTTGAAGGGTAACAACGTCTTTACAAATGTAAAGTATTATCCTGAATGGAACTCTGCTGGCATACCATTTTGTTGCAACTGGCTTTCAGCCACTTCAGTAAAACCAACAATCATCTTTGATGGCACAGGTTTGCTTACACTTAATGGTGGAACAGAACTTATTTATACCAATTCACAAGTTAAAGTTCAAGCAGATTTAAATTTAATAAGTTCAAAAGATATTTATGGCAATGGAATTAAATGCAAGGGCTTGACTATTGATAAAGATGTATGCATAAACGCAAAACTTAATGGTTCTTTGTTCATTATGGAAGACCAATTGGACCCAACATCAATTTACATCAATGAAAATGCAATGATTACTGCTGACTTATCCATTGGTCGCGTAGGCTCTGGCTATACACAATTTCATGCAATGAAAGCAGAAGGCAAAATTAAACTTTACAACGCACATGTTGCTTTGACAATAAACACAGAGCCATCCAGATTTGTACCAACAGAACAAGGTGTTGAATTTTGTTATGGAATTAATGGCACAGTTGTAGAAATTTTAGACAGCCACTTAACAATAAAAATGTATGCTGGTTATGGTGAATATCCTGCATATAGTTATACAGGTATTCAAGGTGATAAAATTACCTTTGAAAATTCAAAAGTTGACATTGATATTGATTCCATAAACATTTTTGATTCTTATGGTATTGAAGTAATGAAAGATGATTTAATAATAGAAAATGCTAGTTCAGTAAGTATAAATGTAAAAACTTCAGGTGTATCTTATGGAATTATGGCAGGCAACCATGAAGGAAATGATATAGAGATCTATTCTTCAAATGTTAAGGTTTATGTAGATTCTTATGAAGAAACTCCAGAAGCATCCTTTGGTATTTCTGGAGCATATTACTTTTGGGTTGCTACGAGCGCCGAAAAATATATTGATGTAACATGCACAAAAGGTTTTGCCTTTGCCTTTAAAATTGGCGCAGGAAATGAGCCAAATGCATTTGATGATGGTTATGTAGTCCAAAAAATGACAAGCATTAATGGTATAATTAAAGCGTGTGATAATGAAGAAGAACATGCTGGAGTTATAAATCAAGGTTGTTTTGCATTAAATGAAACAAGATATGTTTATGTTGAAACTGTTTATGATGCAAATGATAAAACCACACCAGCGCATCATGTTGTGATAAACCAAACAAAAATAAAAGATGAATAGAAAAAACACCAGAATTTCTGGTGTTTTTTTGTTATTGTTTATTTTTCTTTCCAAGGCGGTTATACCACCTGTTGCCAGGTTTATATGCAATAAATTCAGCAATAAGGAAAATTAAGAAGTAACCCACAATTGCAATGCCAGCAATGGTTGGATAAGTTAAGAAAGGTGCACCATCAAAAGGTGAGTGCAAAATGAACATGGAATTTACGTTGTATGCCATTTGTTCCGAGCCAACAACACTAAACACAAGGTTGCAGTAAAGCCCAACAACAAACATCATAACAATTGAAATTGCAATGTTAAGCATGTTCCTTGGCAGGTCTAACTTAAAGAAACCAAGAGTTGGCAACAACACAACATTAAACAACATAATTGCATGTGCAACAATACCTTTTGTTACGTCGTAGTTCAGCAAGGTTGGATTATTAAAGAAATCAATCCCAACCTGACATAGATCATCTAACGATCCATTACCTGTAATCACAGAATTTAATTTGCTCTCAAATGCTCTATACTCTTGAAATAGATTTAATACCAAATTAATTAAATCGTAAAGAGCTGGTCTATAGGACAATGTATCAAGATCAATAAAAACAAATTTGTTTTCATTTGTTATAAAATTTGACGTATCTCCATGCTGAAGATAGCAATTATAGTTAAACCAAGATAAATCACCATAAATGGCGTTGGTTGGTCTACCAATGTCTGCAGTAGAACCTAATACAATTAATTCCTTAAGAAAATCGGTAACATTATCGTCTGTTGGTCCAAGCGGCCCAGGAATGTATTGGGCTACCATTAAGTTTTTCTTTTCATCTATTTTAAGAATATCCAATGATTCATTTGCAATATTTTCGGTAATTTTACCGTCATATTTTACAAGTGCGAAATCGCTTACACGTTTAACCAATCTGTTTGCAATTCTTGGAGTTCCTCTTGAACGTCTTGCTATTGCATAAGCTCCTTTTGAATCAATTTTTATATTTAAGATACCCGCAGTTCTTGTGATAACTTGTGCTAATTCATCTTGATTATAAAA
>CALCEI010000060.1 GCA_937900575.1 uncultured Clostridia bacterium | reverse complement strand
CGTTTATTATACACAAATTTACAAAATTTCCAAAACTTTTTATATTAAATATAAAAAAACAATGCCAAATTATTGGCACTGTTAAAAGTTTTTATTTTGATTTTGTCTTTCCCTTGCTGCTGCTTTTTGTTGTTCAATGTAATCTCTTGGCCTTTTTACAAGTGCAGCCCAAAGAATGATCCCAATTTGTAGTGGCACAGCTGCAATCCATAATGGCCATACATTTATGCCCAAAGATGCAAATTGGAAGAACACGCACAGGAACAATGACCATAACAACACTGTGAGAATAGGGAACAAATATCTAAAATGTCCCCAAATAGAGTTGAACACAATAAGCACAACCAAAGAAACCGGAATTGCCCACAACAAACACAACAAATAATTAATATTTGCAATTAACAGCAAAAGGACATAAGCAACAGCAGCAAGAAACCACACACAACTTACACCAAGCATTGTTATTATTAGGTGAGAGTTGTAAAGCCTTGGTTTTGCAGTTTTTTCTTGTTTTACTTCTGTAATATCGCCTTCGCTGATTAAATCATTTAATGTTACTCCATAAAAAGAAGCAACATCACACAAAACATCTACGCTTGGCAAACTTTCGCCAGTTTCCCACTTGGAAATTGTTTTGTCTGAATAATTAAACTTTTCTGCAACTTCCATTTGTGTTAATTTTGCGCTTTTTCTTAACTTTATAAGGTTGTTACCTATGGTTTTGTTTACTCCTTCCATACGTTCTCCTTTTCTTAAATATATCATATTTAAATTTTAAATGCAAACAAAAAAACAGCATATAAATAAATATTTCTAATATTAGTAGAGTTAATTTAATCCCGTTTAATATAGCGTAAAACAACTAATTTAAGCTGTTGTTAAGGCAATTTTGCAACTTAAACTTAAAAACTGTTGGATAAGACAACTGGAATTTAAAAGATTTTCAAGTAAGTTGTAAAATGATATTCTACTGTCATTAGATTATATATAATTTGGCGGTTTTTATGTTTAGATGAAATAACTGCATTTTTGCTTGAAAAAGTTACTATCTTTTATTATTATCTTATTTTCATTTGAAGTATCAATTATTTGATATTTTAATGAGGACGAACCTGCATTAATAACTAATACATTCACCTTGCGCACCAAAACCAAATTTTACTTTGTATTATTATTTTACATATTTAAAAATGATAATATTCATTTTTATTACCATTAATAAAAGTATATCCATTTTGACATTTTGAACATGTTCCACATGAAGAACATGTAAATCCAGAAAGGAACGAATACAAGGCCGATATAAGCCATCTTCTTAGCTGTTGCTGTAAGTGTACCAGCAACAAGGATAGAGATGTCAAGACCAAGATAGTAAAGTGTACCAATAGCTGCGATGATGATAAGGCCCTCGAAAAGAACG
>CALCEI010000059.1 GCA_937900575.1 uncultured Clostridia bacterium | reverse complement strand
ATTTCTAATGAAAGAATAAGAGATGGTGCATTTAACTTTGGTGGCATTGTTGGTTTAAATGAAGGTGTAATTAACTTAACAAATTCAACAGTTGTTGTTGCAGGAACATTGAACATTGGTTCTTCAAACGCAAATGCAAAAATTAACGTTGGTTCAGTTGCCGGAACAAACAAAGGTAACATTTTTGGTTCTTATCAAAACAAAAACAATTTGTTAAACTTGGATTATAACGTTATTGATAATTTTGCAATTGTTGATTATTCTTCTCAATCTGCTGGCGAATATGCAATTGGCGGTGTTGCTGGTGTAAACTGCAACGGAACAATAAGTGGTTTGATTATTGGCGGACATTTGGAATTTGTTGGCAACGTAGATCAAGATGCGCGTATTAATGCAAAAGGAAATTTTGCTGGTGTTGTTGGTAAATCTTATTTTGATGACCAATATAACGACAATGCATCAAAAATTTCTTCCATTGCATTATTGGGTTTGGATATGTTGCATGATACATCAGCAGAAGATGTGTTTGTTGCTGGTGCTTCTGCTGGATCAGAAAACACAACTTATGAAAACATAAAATTTGTTTCTGCACAAGTTGAATATTCTAACGAATTGTTATCTTTAAGCTCAACAGTTGGCAGAATTATTTCTGGTGGTAAAGTTGCTGGTATTGTTGCAAACGGCACTTCTGGTGATGTAATTAGGTATTGTTCTGTTGAAAGCTTTATTTCAAAAATTAAAGGTGAAGAAGATAGAGATTTCTACACACTTAAAGGTAGCACAGTTTATGGCCTTGCATATGGTAGCATGACACACGACAACGTTTCATACAACTTTGTAACTGCAAACTTGGATGGTGTGGCAGTTTATCCTTTGGCTGCAAATTATAATAATTCTTACTTTATTGGCAAAGTAAGTGATCCTTCAACTGTACAAAAAGGTTCTGAACTTGACACTGAAACCAATTATATTATTGTTTATACAGACACTACATTATCTTGCTATGTTGGTACATCTGGTGAGGCAACTTCCTTTGATTTGACAAAAATTATTACAGACGGCAATTTAAACGATGCTGTTTGGATAAATTTTGAAGTTGACGAATCTGGCAATGATAAAAAAGGCGAGTTTGAAAGTGTAACACAATTTAATCCAGAAACAAATTGGAAGAGTAAAGAAGACGGTGTGTGGAAATGGAAAAACACAATAAACAGCATTATTGTTGACGGGGTTACAATTTACTTCCCATACTTTACTGTTGATGGTGAAGGTACAATGATTATTGCACCATCACAAATTGTGGCAAGCATAAATTCTACATTTGTAAAAGAAATCCACTCCATTTATGTTGACATGTCAGAAGTTGAACCAAAGATGGAATTGAAAGATTTGGATAATGCAGAAATTACAGAAACGGCAATAATAAATTATCATTATTTGGATTCCAACCAAAGCATGAATAATGCATTTAACACTTATAAAATTACAGATTTGGTAAACTTGCAAGTTGTTCCAGCAGATGCTAACGGTGGCGTAACATTTGTTATTGTTTCTGGTTCTTCATTTGCATATGTAAACAATGATAAGATTGTGTTTACGGGCGTTACAGGCAACAAAGAAGCAAACAGAATTGTAATTAAATGTTATTCTATCTTTAACCCTGATGTTTATGAATATATTGTATTCTACACTCAATATGGTGTAAGTTCACTTACAATTGATGCCACAGATATTGGTGTGTCAATCCAAGAAGGTGTAGATTACGAGCTTAGCATTATTAATGGAAACGACAGCACATATGTGCAAATTAATGCACAAAACATTTATGAATTTGAAAGTTTTAGAACCATTTTCAATTCAAACAACACCAATTTAGATGAAAGCATTTATAACTACTTAAAAATAGAAACTGAATTAAAAGCAAATTCTAACTTAGAGGTTGAACCTTCAAGTGAAGATATTTTTGGAAATTATGCAATTAGAATTAAACCAAATGTAACAGATTCTTCATCGGAAAACATTAAGTTTACATTATACCTTAATTTAACTAAATACTTTGGGGAATCAACATATCCAAAAATTGAGGGTTGTGATCAATTTGTTAAATTGTGTTCAACAACATTAAAAGTTAACTTGATTATGTCTGCACAACAAATTATTGTAAACAACGGAAATGTTGTTGGATCAACACAATCCACAACACCTTTAAATGTGGATTTGTTTACAGGTTACATTAAAAACGTTAATGCAGAAGAAATTATTGTTGGCGAAATTAATGAAAAATCCGAAGGCAACGTAATTAAATTTGAACAATTTGAAATTGTAACAGATGGCTTTGAAACAAAAGAGATTCAAGCACATGATTACATTAATTTAACAATGGAAGCAATAAGCGGTGCTGACGAACTTGCAAATTTGATGTTGAATGCAAAAGTTACAAACATTGTTAACTTGTTTGATTATGACATTAAGAGTGAAAAAATTGTTCAAGACGGAACTGTTGTTGGCTTTAAATATACAGGCACAATTTTGCTTAAAAACGAACACAATTTCCGTTACATCAAATCTTCAATTGTTCTTAAAGTTACAGTTTATGCAAAAACAAACAACAACGTTAAAGAAACATTTACAATTCAAATTAACCCAACAACTCTTTCCACTGTGCGTATGAACAATTATACAACATCAGCAGAAAGTGAAAGTTCTCGTTTAACATGGATAAAGAGAGAAACAGAAACTGCAATTATTTCTCCATCTAAAAACGGAATGATTGTTGTAAATTTGGAACCAAGTTATGCAAACATCAACTTGTTTGATGCAAGCGCAAGGGAAGAAGATATTCCAACTGGTGCA
>CALCEI010000058.1 GCA_937900575.1 uncultured Clostridia bacterium | reverse complement strand
GTTTATATGAAATGTTTATGGGTCCACTTGAACTTAGCAAACCTTGGGACGATAATGGTGCACAAGCATCACGCAAATTCTTGGATAGAGTTTATAGGCTTTATCAAGAAAAGAAAATTGAAGACGTTAAAGAGAGTGAACTTGATATGGTTTATAATCAAACCGTAAAAAAGGTTACAGAAGATTACGAAAGTTTAAACTTTAACACTGCAATTTCTCAAATGATGATTTTTGTAAACGCATTAAGTAAAGCAGAAGTTTTCCCACGTGCTTATGCTGAAGGTTTTGTAAAACTTCTTAACCCAATTTGTCCATTTATAACAGAAGAATTGTGGCAAGAATTGGGGCACACGGGCACCATTGCTTACGAGCCATGGCCAAGTTATGACGAAAGCAAAATGGTTGTAGATACAGTTGAAATTCCAATTCAAATAAATGGCAAACTCCGTGGCAAAATTACAGTTAACAAAACTGCAAGTGAAGATGAAATTAAAGAAAAGGCACTTACAGAAGTTGCTGATTATGTAAAGGATGGATATAAAAAGATTATTTATATTCCAGGACGCATATTTAACATTGTTGTTTAACAAAAGCTGACGAAAGTCAGTTTTTTGTTTTTTTATTTGTAAAAGTTTAGTTTTTAAGTTGACAATTAGGTGTTGTTGTGCTAATATCATAATACACCTAGCAGGTGTTTTTTTAAGGCAATTTTTAAACCTTAACAAAAACAATAAAAATAAAGGAGAAATTATTATGGCATCAAAAAGAGCAAAAAGCAAAAGAGAAAAAATCATTCTTGAATGTACAGAATGCAAAAACAGAAACTACAATACAACAAAAAACAAGGCAAATGACCCAGATAGAATTGAAATCAAAAAATATTGCCCAACATGCAGAAAAACAACAGCACACAAAGAGTCTAAATAAGGAGTGTTATATGTCTAAAGAAGTTAAAGATAATGTAACAGAAGCAAAAGACAACAAAGTTGTTGAAGTTAAAGCAAAGGACGTAAAAAAGAAAGAAGAAAAGGTTAAAAAACCAAGCAAACTTGGCAAAACCATAAAAGATACCCACAATGAACTTAAAAAAGTTACATGGCCAAAATTTGGCGAAGTTGTTAAGTCCACAGGTATAGTTTTGGTTGTTGTCCTTGTGTTTGCTCTTGTTTTGTTTGGTCTTGATAGGCTTTGTTCTTGGCTTACAGGATTATTGTATTAAGGAGAAATTATGGCAATTGTAGATAAAAATATAGATACAGAACCAAAATGGTATGTTCTTCACGTATTTTCTGGTTACGAAAATGTTGCAAAGCAAAATTTGGAAATTACCATTGAAAAATATGATTTACAAAACCGTATTTTCCAAATTGTTATTCCAATGGAAGATGTTTTGGAAGAAAAACGTGGCAAAAAAGTGCTTGTTCCAAAAAAGACGATGCCTGGCTATATGCTTGTTAAAATGATGTATGGTGATGATATTTGGCATGCCGTAACACGTACACAATACATCACAGGTTTTGTTGGACCAAAGGGTAGACCAATTTGCATCACAGACGAAGAAGCTCGTCGCATGGGCGTTGAAGGTGGAACA
Source organism: uncultured Clostridia bacterium (assembly GCA_937900575.1). Lineage (GTDB taxonomy): Bacteria > Bacillota > Clostridia > Christensenellales > UBA1242 > Onthoplasma. The sequence goes on along the minus strand of CALCEI010000058.1, from coordinate 553 downwards.
CAAAGTGCAGAAGCAAAACTTGACCTTGATGTTAAAGTTGGTGATGTTGTTGAAATTATTGATGGCTCACTTGCAAGTTTTGTTGGAACAGTTAAAGCCGTTGACAATGAAAAACAAACTGTAACAGTTTTGGTTGAAATGTTTGGCCGTGAAAGTGAAGTTGAACTTGGTTTTGGTCAAATTAGAATCAGCAATAAATAATGAGCAATTTTGCTCATTTTTTTGTTAAAAAGTAGGCTAGATTTTTTAAGGTTTTCTTCAAATCTGCTTGACAAAACACCCGGCTTGTTGTAAAATACAACTCGGAAACTGATCAGCCGTAAAGAGATAGAACTTTGTGGGAGAACAAAATTTAAGATTGTTCAATTAACCACACCATTAAAAATATAGGAGGAGAAAATGGCAAAAAAAGTTAGCGCAGTTGTTAAAATTCAACTTCCTGCAGCAAAAGCCACCCCAGGACCACCAGTTGGTTCAAGTTTGGGACCACACGGCATTAACATTGCAGGTTTTGTTAAAGATTTTAATGATAGAACTGCAAACCAAGTTGGAT
>CALCEI010000057.1 GCA_937900575.1 uncultured Clostridia bacterium | reverse complement strand
AGGACCTCAGAACCGTCGGGAGAAAGTGAGAAATCGCCCAAACGGCCCATTTTCCACATCACCTCGGGGGTGAATTGTCTGGCTTCCTTTTGCTGGGAAGTCATCTGGTCGTCCAATTTGAAAGAAGTCTCTTCACTGTTGGACTTTGAACATGAGCAAACTGCAGCAGCAAGCATCATCGCAAATAAAAGTTTTTTCATATTATTCAAAACCAGTTCAAAATTTTCAATAAAAATACTTTCTGTAATTTCCATAATAATATTTGATGGAGACAAACCAAATCGTGCTACAGTTCCAAGAACATTTTCAACAACCTTAGGATTTGTCATCTGATAAACTGAAAAGTTGATGGAAACCGCACTTACCAAATCTCGATTTTCAGAAATAAATTTACAAACCTTTTCAAATGCAACAAATCCTAATTTTTCAATTAAACCACGATTTTCTGCAACTCCAACAAATTCTCCAGGAGGAATATTTCCCAACTCTGTGTTATTCAAACGGGAAAGAGCTTCCATATAAGTAAATTTCTTTTCTTTAAGTGAATAAATAGGCTGATACCAGACTTGAAATTGTTCAGAGTCCAGACGAAGTTCTCTTCTTAGAATCTTATGAATATAACGTTTACGCTCCATATCCACAAGAATTGCTTCATCACAAATCTGCATTGTTCTGGTTCCATCATTTTTACACTTAATAAGCATGTTATTGATGATTTCTATAAGATTACCATAAGAAACTTCACCTTTTGAGAAAGCAATGGATGCAGAATAAATTTCCAATGGAGAAGAAAGAACTGTATCAAGAGAGTTGTTCAAATCGTTTATATATTTTTCTATAGCCAAAACAATTTGTTCTTTTGTTTCAGCATGCGCAATTTGACTTAATGCCGTGCCACGTGTTGAAAATTTTGCATTTGGGATATCACGTACAGCAATTTTGAAGAAATTGCCATAATTTGTGAACAAGTAAACAAAATTGTTCATGCTTGTGTGTACAACTGTTTTATGCACTGCACTCATATTGTCATAATCATAAGTTGCACTTGCATTTTGAAGTTGCTTAATATCCAAAGTTTTAAGGCGCAAGCCATCATTTGAAACTGCCACTGCACACTCTGTATCCAACAATTTTTCAATTGGTGTAACAACAAAGTTATCAAATTCATCAACAATTTCTGTTTTACGTGGAGTTGCATAGTTCTTTTTAATTTCAAGCATTTCTTTTTTTATTACAGTATATTGTCTTGCTTTGCTGCCCAAAATTGCATTAAATTCTGCAATTTGCTTGTGTAAATCTTCCAATTCTTGTTGCAATTTTTCCACTTCCAAGTTTGTTAAACGAGAAAGTCTCATATCCAAAATTGCTTGCGCTTGAACATCACTTAA
>CALCEI010000056.1 GCA_937900575.1 uncultured Clostridia bacterium | reverse complement strand
AAAATTGGAGATTTGTTTGAAAGTTACTTAAAACGTAAGGCAAGGATGAAAGATTCTGGCTCAATTCTTCCAGGTCATGGAGGAATGTTGGATAGGGTTGATGCTTTAATTTTCTGCACAACCGCAACATTTATTTTTACAATTTTTATTGCAGTTTTATAATTCATAAAATTGTGGTTTTAATAATAGAATAAGGAAAGGTATGAACGTTTTTTTGTCTGTTGGCTCAGTTTTGCAATATATTGGCTACATTTTGTTAGCCATTGTTGTTTTGCTTTTAATGATCCTTATTCACGAATTAGGTCATTACACAGCTGGCAAAATTTTAAAGTTTAAAATTGATGAATTTAGTGTTGGTTTTGGCCCAAAAATTCTGCAAAAAACAAAAAAAGACGGTCAAAAAGTTACATTGCGCCTTTTTCCTCTTGGTGGATATTGTGCATTTGCTGGGGAAAATGAAGACGGCACAGAAGATGAAAATGCGTTTAACAAACAAGCAGTTTGGAAACGTATGATTGTCATGTTTTGTGGTGCCTTTTTTAACTTTTTAAGTGCAATTGTTTTTTCTTTTATTTTGCTTATGGCAAATGGTTACGAATTATATGAATTTAAAACCATTTCGGATACATCAATTGTTGCCCAAGATGTTCAAGTTGGTGATGTAATTTACGGCGTAAACGGCACAAAGGTTGATTTTGTTTCGGATCATCTTTTGCAATATATTATTGCTGATGATTATGCACACTATCAAGGCACAGACATAACGCAAGAACATAAAATTGAAATAGGTGAACCAACAAGATATCTTGTTATGCAAGACATAAACTTGCAAGTTAAACGCAATGGTAAACTTCAAGACGTTGCCACAAAGGTTAACATTGTTTATGATGAGCAGGGCAATTATTTGCAGTTTACTTTCTTTGCAACCGAATACAGCACAAGTGAAGAAGTTCTCGTTGCTTTACACCAATTTTCTTTTGGCGAAGCCTTAATTAATTGTGTGCCTTTCACATGCCGTTGGG
>CALCEI010000055.1 GCA_937900575.1 uncultured Clostridia bacterium | reverse complement strand
GAATGTTGTTTACGTAACTGAAAATGCTTTCTGTGTAACTATCCACATATTGCAAAGAAAGGGATACAAATGTATCTTCAATTTCGTTTTCAATGTAAATTGGTGGAACAAACAAAGGTTGTTTATCTTGTGTTAAATTGGTTACATAATCACGTATGCCACCTTCGTAGCACAATGTTTCGTGCCTATTATCACGTTCATCAACAAGTTCAATGTGAATGCCTTTGTTTAAGAAGGCAGTTTCTTTAAGACGTTCCAAAACTGTGTCAAAATCAAAACGAGTATCTTTAAACACTCTATCATCTGGCAAAAAACGAACATATGTGCCTTTAAGTGTTGTGTTGCCAACAACTTTAAGTGGTTCAACAGGCACACCACTGTGAATTTTTCCGTTTCTTTCAACAGATTCAAAACGTGCAAAATATTTTTTGCCGTCTTTATAAACGGTTGCTTCCAAATAACGGCTTAATGCATTTGTAACCGATGCACCAACGCCATGCAAACCACCAGAATATTTATAGTTATTATCACCAAACTTACCACCAGCATGAAGTTGTGTGAAGACAACTTCAACACCACTAATTTTAAGTTTTGGGTGTGGTGAAACAGGAATACCACGTCCGTTATCATAAACAGATGCAGTTCCGTCCTTATGCAAAGTTACTTCAACCAAATTACCATAACCATTGGCCACTTCGTCAATTGCGTTATCAATAATTTCCCACAACAAGTGATGCAAACCTTTTACACCCGTTGTTCCAATGTACATACCAGGACGCATACGTACTGCGTCAAGGCCTTCCAAAACAATTAAATCTTTTGAATCATAACTAGCCACAATATAATCCCCTCTTTTCTTTAAGTTTTTCTACTAAACGAGTTGATTATAACAAATTTAAAAAATTAAAGCAATTTTTTTGAAAGTACCTTTGTATCAAAATATGAATACTCTTTTTCTTCGGTTAAATTGGCACTTAACTTTTCACACAAGGTTATGTAATCTATTCCAACCGGCTCATAAAGATAAAATGCCATACTGCCAGGAATTGTGTTAACTTCGTTAAAATATAACTTTTTGGTGGATTTATCAAAGATATAGTCAACACGCACAACACCAGACATGTTTAACGTGGAATAAATTGTTTTTGTGCTGGAACTAATTTCTTGTTCCAAAGCCTTGCTTATTTTTGCTGGCAAAATTCTATCTGTACCCTTTTTGCTTCCACCATTGTACTTTTCATCAAACGTCAAAAATTTGGATTTGCTTATTGGGTTTTCTATGGCACTTAACACAAGTTCGCCGTTGCACACAAAACATGCTTGGTTAAATTCTTCCATTTCCACAATCCTATTTTCAACAAGTGCAGTATCGTGCATCAAAAAGATTGCTTCAACCTGTTCAACATAATCGTCTTTACTGCATGCTTTAACACCAATGCTAGAACCAAGTGCATTTGGTTTTACAATCAATTCATTGCTTAAATTTTGTTCAACAAATTTAAAGGCTTCACTTTTGTTGTTATAATTTATCTCAATGCCATCAACCACATTTACTTTGTCTTTCAAAAGTTGTTTGGTAAGGGCTTTATCCATGGCAATGTGCGAAGATAAACAGCCTGCACTTGTATATTTAATGTGATTCACATTAAAAAACCCTGCCAAGTCCCCATTTTCTCCAACTCCACCATGGCAACAGTTAAACACACACTCAACATCAAACAACTTTTTAAAAATTGGTGAAATCTTATACACTGCACCATTTAAAAACACAACTTGTTTTAACTTTATGTTTTGTTTGTTGCTAAAGTAATTTAAATTTTCAATTCCTGTTGCCAAATAAAAATTATTATCAAGCCCCAAATATATTTTTTGAAGTGGATATTTCCCACCCAAGTTTTTGGAAAGTTGCATTCCGGTTATAATTGAAATATCGTGTTCTGGGCTTGAGCCACCAAACACCACACACTTAAATTTTGCTTTCATATTGGTATATATTTCCAAATTTTTAATTTGTTGCATAAATATTATTGTGAAATTTTTGTTTAAGCAAGAAGTTGTTGAATACAAATTTTATAAAACATCAAATGAAAATCCAACCATTTTATTTTTGCACGGTTGGGGTGGAAACATGCATTCGTTTGATGCCTGTTTGCCACTTCTTAAACCCAAATTCAATCTGCTTACCTTAACCATGCCAACAATAGAAAAAACAAAACAAATTTGGTGTCTTTTTGATTATGTAAACCTTGTAAATTCCTTGCTTAAAATGCTAGGTATACAAAAGTTTTATGTTGTATGCCATAGTTTTGGTTTTAGAGTTGCATGTTTATTAAATAAACATGACATACAAAAAATTGTGGTAACAGGTGG
>CALCEI010000054.1 GCA_937900575.1 uncultured Clostridia bacterium | reverse complement strand
ACACCAATCAAAAAATTATTATTGTAACAAATTATTCATCAAGCACTGCGCGCATAAGAATTTTTGGTGAAGACATGCAAGGCATCAGTTATGCATTAAAAAATGAAATTTTAAATGTTGTTGAACCGCAAGAAATAATAAAAGTGGACGAAACAAACGAATATACGGACAAAGTTACATACGAAGATGAAAGTTTTTATCTTAAAAAGGCAAACAAAGGCATGGACGTGAAATCTTATAGGCAGATTTATAAAAATGGAGAACTTGTGGAAACAGAACTTCTTAGAACGGATAAATTTAAAGTTCAAGATGCCATAAAAATTTATGGTAGCAAAAAGCGTGCACAACAGAATTTGTGCACACTGGAAATTTAGGTTAATAATTAAAATAAAAATAATTAATAAAATCAAATTAAAAATTAATTAAATAATTAAAATAATTAATTAATATTTTATTCATTAATTTTTTTATTAATATGTATTACATGCCACAAACACCTTTAAATAAGGCGTTTGTTAAATTATTAAAATAAAATTTTATTTTTTTAATCAATTAATTTATAAATATTAAATAGGTTTATTTGTTTATTTTAATTAGTATATATTTTTTTATTTTTTTATTTATTTATTTATTATTTAATTTGTGTTTTATAAATTTGATGGCTTATGGCATTTCGCTTTCGCCTTTGATGTAGTTTTTAAAACTGCTTAAGTAAGAAACAGCTTTATAAGCGGAAACACTTTGGTCTGGCACGTAAATTGTAAATCCGGCATGAGCATATTTTGCTCCAATGGCGCCGTAGGCAAAAGTTGGAGGAGAAACACGTTTAAAGTGCATATATGTTGTGGCATAAACTGAAGCCGCGTCTGAAGAAATGGTTCCAAAAGCACTTGCGGCAATACTTGTTACATTTTCGTGGATTGTGACGGTTTTAAAACTTCCGCCATAGTTAAATGATGTGCCGATGCTTGTAACTTGTGGTGGAATTACCAAATCACAATCAAAAATTATGCTTTGCACCATGTAATTTGGCAAAGTGGTTAAACTTATGTTGGAAATATCAAAGCTATCTAAATAAGATTTTTGTGCAACGGACGCAAAAGCATATGTTCCAATTGATGTAAGGTTTGAACCAACAACTATTCCGCTGGATGAATAAAGGCAATCCGAAAATGCACCCGTGCCAATATTCGTCACACTATTCGGTACCGTCACCGATGTAAGCCCGCTGCAACCAGAAAACGCATCACTCCCAATACTCGTTACGCTATTCGGTATCGTCACCGTTGTAAGTCCTTTGCAGCCAGAAAGTAAAATTTGTTACGGTGTTTACAACATTGTTTGCAACCATGTGGCTGCCAATTTCTTCCAAATCGTCATTTAAAGTTATTGTAAGAGGATTTGGAGAATTATAAAAAATGTAATCACGTAGATATGGCGTGTTTGCTGGTATTGTTACGTTGTAACTATCATGTGTGGCAGTTTTGCCTGTGTAAAACAGTGCACGCAATTCTTCTTCCCCCATGCCAACAAAGGTTCCTGTTTTAAGCACATCATCACCTGCATAAAAGGTTTTGCCACTCAAAACATCTGCGCAAGTGGCATCGGCATCACTTAAATCTGTTCCAGCTGTAATTGTGTTTATGCCAGCAGTAATTTCACTTGGGCTTGGGTTGGTGTGCGCAACAATAACCCTGCCACCTTTTGCCTCAATTGCAGTTTTTTGGTTTAACAATTCTTGTTTTAATGTTTCAATGTTATTCATTTTCTCCCCCCACTTCATAAGTGCCATCCAGCACATCATCAATTTCACTTTCGGTAACATAGCCACCTTTAAGCACAAAATCCAATTCGTTGTCCACTTTTAAAATTTGGAAATATTTTTCCAGCAAGTGTTCAAGGTTATCAATTTTGCTTAAGGCAAGTTCCAGCATTTCGTCCATACATTCCTCCCAATTTAACACCATTATACTTTCTTCCCAGCCAAAACCAGCCCAAACCTGCCACAATAAAAGCAAAAATAATGTTTTCAAACGTTTGCCAAAACTTACAAGTGATGTTATAATGTAAAACGAAGATGAATTTACCTTTATCATATAAGGTATATAAGGAGTAGATTATGAGTAAAAATTTAAAACGTTCATTCATTTTGACATTTGTTGCATTGGCAGTTGTAATTGCGTGGAACACGTTCCTTTATTTCTTTAACGGCAGTGCAGGTTTAAATTTTGTTGCTTTGGCAGTTTGCTTTTCATTTATTTTGATAATTTTCTTTTCAGATGCCGAAACACGTAAACGTACAGGGGATATGCTTGTTTTAAGTTTGGCATTTTTGGTTTTGGAACTTCCAACATGGTTTATTTTTGAATTTGGAATTGATGCTGCTTACCAAGGCATTATGATTTATCAACATGTAATCACATTGCTTGGAGTGTTGGCATTTGCTTATTTAATGTTTAGATTATTCTGCGAACTTAACGGCAAAAAAGTTAAACTGATTGAAGTTTTGCTTGGCAACGATAAGTTTGAACGTAAACCACGCAAAAACAAAAAAGAAGTTAAAAACGGTTCCTTGCTTGAAAAACCTAACAAAAAGGAAGAAGCAAAAGAAGAAACAGTTGAAGAAGCAGTTGAACCAACTGTTGAAGTGGCAACTGAAGAACCAACAGAAACTGACGAACAATAATAATAAAAAAAGGTGCCCACGTGGCACTTTTTTGTTGCAAACCTGCCAAACCACGCAAAAACAAAAAGGCGCAAACAGCAATTAAAAAACAAAACAGTCAGTTTTTAATTTACTTTTGCTGGAGTTTGGTATAATATAATCAATATGAACGGGGAAAAAGTTAACGTTTTGGCTGAAATTTTTAATGGAATTTTTGAAAAAAACTCAAACTCTGGATTAGACAAATATGCAAAAACACCCCAACTTGCATCTGCAAGACAAAATAACATAAAAAAACGAAGTAAATGAACAAAAGGCTTATCTACAATTTCAGTATATTTTGTTGTCCGAACTCGATTACTAACTAATAATATCGTGATAAAAGAAAGAATACCAACAATTGTATAAAAATAACTTACATTATCAAAATAACTTATATGATTATAAACAAGTAACTGTTCATCCATAAAAAACTCTTAATACCGATAGATTTCTCGCGTTATTCATTCTAAAATATTCATTCTAAAATATTCATTCTAAAATATTCATTCTAAA
>CALCEI010000053.1 GCA_937900575.1 uncultured Clostridia bacterium | reverse complement strand
ATGCAGGGTGGGTATGTTTGATCTTGCAACTCCAACCTAACCCATCCCTGCCATTCCGCACCCGAGGCATAAGGCAGTCGCCCTACACGTTTAATAAACATTGCGCCAAGCGAGAGCAGAGAGGACCGACGCACGAAGCAAGAGCAGACGAAAGCTCGCTTTCTGTATGCCTTGCATGAAGGAGGAAGCCGATAGGCAACTTGTTCGCTTTGCCGAGCCGAAGCAATGTCACCGAAGGTAACGTGTAACGACCGACTTTATTGTGTGGCAGTGTAGCATGTTGCGCAAAATCCACACAGCACCATAGCAACCGTACCCCCTTCCACGAGAGAGAAGGTAAAATAAAAAAAGTAAAAAAATGAAACAAAAATGAAAAATATAGCAAAAATAGCAGCAATTATTGCAACAGCATCTGCATTATGCGTTGGTTGCAACAAGGATGAGAATCCTGCCCATATTTCTTCTGACTTCTCTGGTCTTAAAGGTGACAAAACGGAAGAGTTTCATATTCAATGGAATTTGATCCTAAATACTGCGATGTTATTATTAAACGCTGGGAAACGCTGACAGGTGAAAAGGCAGAATTAATAAAATGACTTGGTTTTTAACAACAATTAGTTTAATTGGAAACTATCTGAACTGCATCAAAATACGCCTGTGCTTTGTTCTATGGATAATATGCAATATTGGCTGGTTGTACATAGATATATCCAGCAATACTTATAGCAGGGCAATACTTGATGCGGTGCAGATTGGGTTTTCAGCTTTCGGATATATACAGTGGGGAGAAAAATGAGTTACAAGTTTAACCATCACATTGATGTAATAAGAACGCTTGCAAAAGATAGAGGATGGAGCAAGCAGAAAGTTAAATCTATTAGAGGACAGGTTTTAAGCCTGAAAACATTTGAAGAGCGTGAATAATATTTGAAGAAAATTATAGAGCGCGGTGTTTGAATAGTGAGGTGTATATGATTAAATTTGAAATACCATTACAGCCAATATCAAAGAAAAACAGCCAGCAGATATTGGTGAACAGAAGCACAGGAAAGCCTTTTATAATGCCATCGAAGAAATACAAGGAATATGAAAGCGCGGCAATGTGGTTCATTCCTAAAGGCGTGACAGTTGATTATGCTGTGAATGTGAAATGCCTGTTTTATATGGGAACGCATAGAAAGTGCGATTTAACAAATATGCTGGAAGCGATTGATGATATTATGGTGAAGGCAGGATTGCTGGCTGATGATAATTTCACAGTGATTGAATCACACGATGGTTCACGCGTGCTGTACGATAAGGAAAAGCCACGCACAGAAGTTTACATTGAAAAAATAATACCATAATAAAAGGACAGCCAACAAAAGGCTGTCTTTTTTTAAATACAATGAAGAGGTGAAACAGATGGCGGTTTTTAGAATCAATTATACAGCAGACGGAAAAAGAAATACAATTATTATGGAAGCGCGGAATGAAAGCGCAGCAAGAAAGAAGTGCAAAGGGTATTTGAAACAAATGGGAGTTGAAGAGGTAACAATCAACAGCATCAGGGAAATTGTTTAAAAATGATGAATATGTGACATATTGAAACAATAAAGCACGGATATGCAACATATTGACAATTTTGTATTGTTATATTACTATAATGTAAAATAAATGGTAAAAAAATGAAGGTGATGATATGGGTAGACCAAACAAATATGAAACTCACATCAAGCCTTATTTCAAGGAAATAAAAGAAGCGTTTGAAAAAGGTGTTGAAGAAAAGGAAATCGCAAAGAGTTTAGGCGTTTCTGTTGCAGCTTGGTGTGATTACAAGAATAAGTATATAGAATTTAAAGAACTCTTAAAAAGGGATGAAGATGCGACAAAGGAAATTTTGAAAAGGCTTGATTCTGCATTGCTAAAATCAGCAGAAGGTTTTGAATATCAGGAAAAAAAGCAGTATATTACGGAAGATGCCAATGGAAACAAGAAAAAGCATACTGAAGTATATACAAGATATTCACCACCAAATCCAACAGCCATATTTGGCGCATTGAATCGCTTTGATAAGGATTACAAGAAAGATAAAGCATATTACGAACTTAAGAAACAGGAACTTGAATTAAGAAAATTAATTGCAGAAGCCAGCAATTTTGATTTAGATATAGAAAATTTAAATGTATAGAGGTGAAAGAAAATGAGCGAAAGAAGATATTTTGTCATATGCGAAGATAATTGCAGGTTTGAATCACTTACTCGTGAACAGATATTTGCAGCAATTGCAGAAGCAACAGGCAGCACGCCAACACCAGTTGATGAAGCATTTATAACAAAGATTAAAGAACAGAATGCAAACCACAGCTTGAAGATGTGGAAAGGCACTGAAGCACAGTTTAATGCGCTTGAAGAAAAGGATGCTGACACAATTTATTTCATTGGCACAAACAAAATTGGTGATTTTGGCGGACAGATTGAAAGGATTGCAACAGACCCTGAAAACCACAACCACGATGAAAGATATTTCACAGAACAGGAAATCAACGCAAAGTTGCAGCTTGAAGATTTTTCAGTAAGAGTTGATGGAGCAAGCGAAACTGATGAAATCACCTATGACAGATGCAAGTTTTCATCAAACTTCAAGTACGGAATCCTTGATGTTCGTGCGAAATATACTGGCGTAGCATTTATAGCTAGAACACCAATGAAAGTTGGAGTGGTTGACGAGTTGCCTTCAATTGGTCATACACAGGCACTTTGTGCAATTGATATGGCATCAAGAAGAAAAGCCGTTTGGAATGCTTACATTTCGTGGGAAACTGGTGGAGCGCAGGCGTTGTATATCATACCGAATATGGATATTACGCTGGGTGATACTGAATCATTATCAATTCAGATTAACGGAATCGTAAGGTTGACATAATGTTTAATTCACTGTCACAGTTTTATAACAGCAAGGAATGGCGCGGATTTCGTCAGGGATTGATTCAGGAACGCACGAACAAGGCTGATGGGATATTATACTGCCAGCACAGCGGAAAGCCTTTGTTGCAGGCGTATGACGTTGTGCTGCACCACATTAAACCTTTGACAATGCAGAACGTGAACGATTACAACATTTCATTAAATCCTGAAAACATTTTAATCGTATCACAGCAGGCGCATAATGAAATTCATTCACGTTTTGGATATTGCGCGGAAAGAAAAGTTTATTATGTTTATGGCGCGCCTTGCAGCGGAAAGACAACCTTTGTAAATAGCATCAAGGGTAATTCAGATATAGTAATTGATATTGATAACATATGGGAATGTCTTACAGGCGAAAGATACTTAAAGCCAGCTGCATTAAAACAAAATGTTTTCACTGTTCGTGATTGCTTACTGGATATGATTAAAACAAGGGCAGGAAAATGGGAACGTGCTTTTGTAATTGAAGGTGGCGCGGTGAAGTATGAACGTGAACGAAAAATTGCGATTTTAGGCGCAGAACCAATCTTTGTAAACACTGATAAGGAAACTTGTTTAAAACGTCTTACAGAAGGTTGCAACAACCTTAAAAAGCCTGTTAAAGAATGGAAAGGGTACATTGATGATTGGTTTGATTCATACACAGAATAAATTGAAAGGCAGAAAGAAAAATCGTTAACTTCTTCTAAAGAAAATCTTTGCAGCAAATTTATTACCATAGAA
>CALCEI010000052.1 GCA_937900575.1 uncultured Clostridia bacterium | reverse complement strand
CACAGCTTTTGTGCAAGGATGTTAAGGACATATGCTAGTTTTTTGTCCGGCTACAAAGAAAACTTTACAATTTTTTCTGAAACAGACCAAGCAAAAGTTTTTAAAGATTTATTTAAACAATTCAAAATTGATGATGAAGATACAAAATCCAATTATAAGCACAACATAGAAACAATAAAAAATGAAAATATGTCCATTGACGAATATTCAAAAATTTATAGTTATGTTCCTGCAATAAATCAATTTGTTGAATTTTACAATGCGTATCAACAAGAACTTAAAAAGAACAACGCCATGGATTTTGATGATTTGCTTGTAAATTTTTATGAGCTTATTTCATCCAACGAACAAGTGCTTGCAAGCATTCAAAATAAGTTTGAATATTTTAGTGTTGACGAATTTCAAGATACAAACAAACTTCAATATGATATTGTAAAAATTTTGGCATCAAAAACAAGAAATTTGCTTATTGTTGGTGATGAAGACCAGTCAATTTACGGTTGGCGTGGGGCAAACATAGACAACATTTTTCAGTTTACACGAGATTTTAAGGATACACAAATTTTTAAACTTGAACAGAATTATCGCAGCACAAAAAACATTTTAAACAGGGCAAATTTAATAATTAAACACAACAAAACAAGGTTGGATAAACATCTGTTTACAGATAATGCCGAAGGCAGTGAAGTATTTTATTATAATGCCATGAACGAAACTGATGAAGCAGATTTTGTTACAAGAAACATAATCCGTCAACATTCAATGGGTGTGCCGTATCACGAAATGGCAATTTTGATGCGCTTAAATGCACTTTCTCGTCCATTTGAAGAAAAACTTTTGGCATATAACATCCCACACATAATGTACAATGGTTTTAAGTTTTTTGAACGTACAGAAATTAAAAATGTGTTGGCATATTTAACAGCAATAATCAACCCAGAAGATGACGTAAGTTTTTTACGTGTAATCAACTTTCCAAGGCGTGGAATTGGTGATACAAGCATAGATAAACTTAAACTTATTGCTTTAAGGGATAAATGCCCATTAAAACAAGTTGTTATGAATTGTGAAAACGAAATTTTGCCAACAAGCCTTAAAGAAAAATTGCTTGAACTTAAAAATTTGTTTGTTGATCTTGAAGAAAGGAAAGAACAAGTTGGCATGTATGAATTTTTTGCATATATGCTTAATAGAACTGGTATTTTAACATCCTTTGACCAAGAAAATG
>CALCEI010000051.1 GCA_937900575.1 uncultured Clostridia bacterium | reverse complement strand
GGTAAAACTGCTATTGCAGAAGCTCTAGCACTCAGAATTGTGCGAGGTGACGTCCCTGAAAATTTAAAAAATGATATTCTTGTTTCACTTGATTTAGGTGCATTAATTGCCGGTGCAAAATACAAAGGTGAATTTGAAGAACGTTTAAAAGCCGTTTTAAAAGAAGTTAAAGGTTCAGACGGACAAATAATTTTATTTATTGATGAACTTCATACAATTGTAGGTGCAGGCAAATCGGACGGTGCAATGGATGCAGGAAACCTTCTGAAGCCTATGCTTGCAAGAGGAGAACTGCACTGTATCGGTGCTACAAGACTTAATGAGTACAGACAGTATATCGAGAAAGATCCGGCACTTGAAAGACGTTTTCAGCCTGTTATGGTTTCAGAGCCGAGCGTTGAGGATACAATATCAATTCTTCGTGGACTTAAAGAACGGTACGAGGTTTTCCACGGCGTAAAGATACATGATAACGCACTTATTTCTGCGGCTGTGCTGTCAAACAGATATATAACAGACCGTTTCCTGCCGGATAAGGCAATAGACCTTATTGATGAAGCCTGTGCTACCATAAGAACCGAAATGGACTCCATGCCTACTGAACTTGATGTTATATCAAGAAAAATAGTACAGTATGAAATTGAAGAAGCCGCACTAAAAAAAGAAAGTGACAATATTTCTCAGGAGCATCTTGGCGAAATTCAGAAGGAACTTGCTGAACTCCGTGAAAACCTGAAAAGCATGAAGGCAAAGTGGGAAAATGAGAAAAACGATATTTCAGCCGTACAGAAACTTCGTGAGGAACTTGAAAAGCTTAATGGCGAAATTGAAAGAGCTGAACATGAATACGACCTTAACAAGGCGGCTGAACTGAAATACGGCAGACTTCCGCAGCTTAAAAAGGAACTCGAAGAACGTGAACATCAGGCTGAACAAGACCAGAAAGGCGAAAAACTGCTTCGTGATAAAGTTTCAGAAGACGAAATAGCAAAAATTGTATGCCGCTGGACAGGTATACCTGTTTCAAAGCTTATGGAAGGCGAAAACATAGGAACATACGTTCATCCATAAACAAAGAGCTCTGAGAGCAAATAAAAGCACAAAAAAACAAACCTTTATTCTCAAAGGTCAAATCTTGGTTGATTACCGATACTGTAAAAATAAGTGATGATTTTCCACTTGAAGGTAAAGTTATTTCTGAAATGAGTGAACAAGAAATACAAGAACTTGCTTGTATGTATGATTTATTTGAAATTCCTTTACCAAAAACTACATCTTTGACAGAACTTCGTGACAAAGCAATGATTGCTTACATGAAAAAAGTTCTCAAAATTCCTATGAAAACTCCTGAAGAACAATCAAAACTTGCTTTCTTCAAGAAACAACCTGACGGAACTGTCAGACTTGATTTAGGTAACGAGAAACTTATTGTCACAGTCAACGGTGACTTTATCGGTAAAAAAGTCGTTGAGAAGAAAAAAACACTTGGCGATTTTATCAAGAACGCAGGTCAACAAGTTGCGAACGGTATTCTTGCAGTGACAGGAAACGTTCAAGACGAAAGCGAAGGTGCAGAACCTCAAGCAGGTGATGAGTTCCCTTCTGAAGAAGACCTTGCAAACGCATAAAGTTTGAACAAGCGAAAGCATTTGAACTTTAGCAAATTACTTTCAAAGAGAATCCATTCGTGGGCAATTTCTGGAAAAGTAAAAGTTGTATTACTCACAGATTACACTTTTTCAGGGGTTGAGATTGTGTAATCACAAAACACGAAAGGAAAAAGAAAAATGACAGTTATTCAAAACCCAAATTTAGACCATGCGTCTTTGCTACTCTTTGAAAAAAACTTTGAAAGATTAGCGTCTAACAAAGACACAAAATTGTTAAATTGTCCTGCTATCAAACACATGGACATCAAAGGTATTTCAAACATTTCTCGTATTGAAGGCAACGAACTTGTTGATGTAACAAGTGGTTACAACAATACAGGCAGAAACCCTGAAAAACAATACCTTACAATCAGAAACGACAACAGAAAATCTGTTGCGAAAAGATTCACAGGTACATACCTTGTTGATTCTTATGACAGAGCAGTAAAATTGATTACTGACCCTACTTCAGATTTATTCATGAATTTGAAAGAGGCAAAAAACAGATTAACCGACAAATGTATCATTGACGCAGCAGTTGGTTCTGTTAAAGTCGGTGCACCTGACGGTGAAGGTTCAACTTTAACTGCTGAACAAGACGGTGTTATCACCATTGCAGGAACTTCAAGTTTCAGTTATGCAACTGTTATTTCACCTGCAATCACACAGTTCAAAAACCAATATGTTGAAACTGACGGTGTTACTCTTGCAATTTCTGCAAGTGAAGAACAAGACTTGCGTGATGATGACAAATACATGAACGCATTGTATTCTAATCAACACACAGTTGACAGAGGTACAATCACCAATGCGTCAGGGTTCAACGTTGTTACATTCGCAGGTAACACTCAAGGTGGTTCTACTGTTGATTTACCAATTTTGCCTGAATCAACAGCAGGTGTTCGTTCTAACGTTTTAATGGCTCCGAAATCTATCGCATACGCAGTTGAAATCGGAAGATTAGATTGTGAACGTTCAGCAAAACACGTTAACTCTTGGGAAGTTACAATCGACATGTGGGTTAAAGCAGTTAGACTTCAAGGTTCTAAAGTTATAATCTTGACTTCAACTATATAGTTCACAAAAAGAAAGCAGACTTGTACTTCGGCACAGGTCTGCTTTTTTTGCAACAAAAAAGGAAATAGAAAAATGATTACATCTGAAATTGATATTTGTAATATGGCATTAGATTATTGCAACGTTAGAAACATTACGTCTTTAGACGAAGACACAAAAGCAAGCAAAAAATGTAATGCTTGGTATGACACAGTAAGAAAATCTTTATTGATGAACTTGAACGCAAGTTTTTCAATCAAACGTGCAAGATTGGCTGAAGTTGCAAACTTTGTTCCGGTTTATGGTTATCAAAAAGCATACGCATTGCCTCACGATTTATTGCAGGTTTTAAATCTTGGAAACCCTCTCAATGATGAGTTATATCAAATTGAGGGTAACTATTTCTATTGTGATGAAGATATAAAAGAAGTGAATATCAGATACATTGCTGATATTAAAGATGTTACAAAGTTTGATTCTGAATTTTGTGACTTGTTTGCATTGAAACTTGCTGAAAAGATTTCATTGCCATTAACAGAAGACGCAGAAAAAACTTCAATGTTGAAACAATTAGCAAGTCAAAAATACATTGAATGTTCTACAAAATACGGACGTGACAACAGAGTTGTTGTCATAAACAAACCACGTTACAGACAAGCAAAAGTTGTCGCTGATAATTTCGACTTTAATTATCCGATAAGATAAGGAATTTTATATATGAGAACTTCTATACCTAAAAATAATTTTTCTTCAGGACAAATTGACCGTGATGTCAAAGGACGTTTTGATTTACCTTTATTTCAAAACGGTCATGAACTTTCACGTAATTTTTTCCATACAATTAAAGGTGATTGTTATTACAGGTCAGGTTTTGAATATCTTGATGAAATAGGCAATTCGGCATTATATGAATTTAAGTTTTCTCAAGAACAAGCATACTTGCTTGTGTTTAGAATTGAATACATTGAATTTTGGTCATACAATGACGCAGGCGAACTTGTTCGTGTTCTTAACGGTCAAGGTGAACCTTTGACTTTAGTCCACCCATACGGAACTGAAGTATTCAATTTGAACATGACACAAAACTGTGACGTGCTATACATCAATCACAATGACGGCAATTATCCTGAATATCAACTCAAAAGAACTGCAAGCAATGCTTTTACATTGACAAAAACTACATACACAAATACAGGTACGGCAAGTTTATCAAGCGAAAGTGCAACACAAAATCACGGTTTCCCTTGTACGTGTGCATTTTATGAAAACAGATTGAATCGTTGCTCATCATCAAAATACCCAACTTATTTATATGGTTCAAAAGGTGCAGATTACAATAATATCACAGTTGGAACAGGAACAAATGACGGTTATCAATTTGACCTTGCAGAGGCAAATTCAAAAGCACTTTGGCTTATGTCAGGTGTGAACTCTTTACTTGTCGGAACTGCTGAAGGTATTTTGACAGTAAACGGTGGAAGTGTTTCAACTGCAATCACTCCTGAAGATATTTCTGCAAAACTTTCATGTCGTGACGGTGTAAGTTCTGTAAGACCAATTCACAAAGACAATTTTGTTTTCTTTGTTTCAAGCAATCACAGACTTTTGTATATGTTTGAATATGATGTTTTACTTGAACAATTTAAGTCAACAAACTTGTCAAAAGGAAATTACGAAATCACAAAAGGTGGAATCAAAAAACTTGCAAATAAGTTTGACAGATTCGGTTTAATATTCGCATTGTGTGGTGGCAGATTGCTTTCAATTTGCTTTTCAAATGATGAGGCAGTCAATTCATGGTCTGAATTTATTACTGAAGGTCAATTTATTGATATTTGTTCTGTCACTCGTCCTGACGGTAATTTTGATTTATTTGCAAATGTAAAAAGAGAAATAAACGGTGTAACTCGTTATTATCTTGAACGATTAACAGAAACAGTTGAATTTTCTCGTTTTGAAGACTTTGTTTCTGAAGTTCCAAAAGAGGCAACACCACGTGAAATAAACGAAATCAAACAAGAAGACAAATATGCTTTTTACAGAAAAATTGCTGAAGAACTTCGAGATTGTAACTATCTTGATTGTTCAATGCGTTATTCAGGTTTACACACAAGCACAATCGAATTGAATCGTTTGACTAATGAAATCACTTCTTCTGAAGATGATTTTTCTGCAAGTGATGTCGGAAAAAGAATATGGTTCAAAACAAAAACAGGTCGTGAATATGGCAGTATGGATATTGTTGAATATGTTTCTGCTGACACTGTAAAAGTGAAAGTGTTGCAAGAACCAACATCAATGTCAACTTCTCAATGGTATTTATCTGCAACGCATTTTTCAGGACTTGACCACCTTGAAGGCGAAACAGTTTCAGTTGTCGGAAATGGTGGTTATATTGGTGACTTTGTTGTTGAAGACGGTCAAATTGATATAACTTCGGCAAACACAAACAAAGTTGCTACTGCCGTTATCGGTTTGAAATACAAAGGTGTTTTGAAAAGTGCTAATCTCGGCATACAACTGCAAGGAACACAAACTTTCACCAACATGAAAAATATTTACAAAATCGGTTTAGATTTAAGTTTTTCAGCAGGTGGAAAAGTCGGTGACAATATGTATGACTTGGCTGAAGTTCAGGACTTCAACCGGGAAGGACTTTTTGATGTTCCACCATTACCAATGGATAGTTACACAGAAATCGAATTTTCAGGCGATTATGACAAAGAAAAACATTATTTTGTTGTTCAAGATAGTCCGTTGCCGTTCCATATAGCAATGATTGTTCCGTATTACAAACACGTAAGTAAAATATAACGAAAGGAAAAAGAAAATGGCATTACCTTTAATTCCAATAATTTTGGCAGTTGCGTCACTCGGTGCAGGTATCGTTCAGGGTATTTCTGCAAAAAATAATGCTGACGCACAAATTGAGGCACTACAATCTGAAACACGTGACAGAATAAATGAACGTGCAAAATCTGCAAGAAAATTGATGTCGCAACAAAAGACATCTTTTCTGAAGGGTGGTGTCTATTTTAACACAGGCACACCACTTGCAGTAATAAATGAAACTTATGACACTATGGGTGAAGATATAAATGCAATGATAAAAGACGCAAACACTAAACAAAGCAACCTTGAACGTCAAGGAAAAACGGCATTTCTGTCTTCAGTTCTTGAAGGTGTTGCAAATGGTGCAATGTCATATCTTGGAACTTCAGCACTCACAGGTTCAGGTGTTGGCAGTTCTTTAAAAAACAATTTTTCAAGTTTTTGGCAAAATATGACAGGAAAATACAGAGGTGGATTCGGAACTGCAAGCGGTGCAAGTTCAGGTATTAAAAACGCATAAGAGGTAGAAATGGCACATATACAACAAGGCGATACAAGGCAATATTTTGCAAGTGAAGCACCTGTTGATTTTTCAGGGCAAGTTGCAAATGTATTGGGTCAAAGTTTAAACACAGGAATTTCCATAACTCAAAAAGCAAATGAATCTACTCTTGCAAATAATCAAATAGAATTATCAACAAGATTTCTTGCAAAAAATAATGAAATTAATACAAAGTGGCAAGCAGACCCAACAAACCCACAAAGAGAAATCGAACTTAAACAAGCATTTGAATCGCTTGCAGAAGAATACAAGATAAACCCTGTATGTCAAAAACAATGGGCAGATATTAAAACAAACGTTTACGACAGATACAAAACGTATAATGCTCAATGGGTAGAAAAACAACAACAAAGTAATATTCAAACAAACCTACAAAGTGGTTATGAATCTTTAGTTGACCAAGTGTCAATGTTAGGTTTAAACGGTGCAGGTGTTGATGAAATGCGTCTTGTTTACGCAAACGGAATTGAAGGACTTAAAAACGGTGCAACGGCAGGTTTGGGTGAAATGGTTGTGAATGACTTCTTAAAAGATTCAGACCATGACATCATGACAACTTATATTTCAGCACTTGCGTTGAATAACCCTCTTGAGGCACAAAGACTTTTAAAAGATGAAGGTGTAAGAAATGACATAGGCAGAGCAGAAACGATTGAAAAATTAGAAAACTATGTTGCAACATCTTTGAGTAATCAATCAAAAAGAACTGCCGTCAATGAACTCGGCAATACTTTACGCAATATGAAATCACAGGACGCAGAAAATATTCTTGACGGTAAAGCAGATTTAAACAGAGTAATGAAATTTATCGAATCAAACAAAAACCTTCCTGAAGGTTCAAAAGATTTAATACTTGATATTTACGGACTTAAATCAAAAACAGATTATTATTATGACCGTGATAAAAAGAAAATTGTCAAAGAACCTGAAGGTGGTTCACGTGGTTCACGTGGTGCAAGTGGTTCTTTGGTTGCATTGAAAAAATTACCTAAAACGCAAAAAGAAGAACTTGCAATGAATCTTGAACAAGGTTTATATGATTTATTTTCTTTTGATGAATCAGAAAAAGTAAACGCAAAAAAAGTTTCTAAAAACGGTCAGGCACAAGGTATTCAAAACAATGTTCTTTCAAAATTAAAATCGGTTGCAGAGGCACAAGGTGCGATTGATACTGCATACAATGCAGGTATTATCACAAAGGCACAACGTCAAGGAATGATGAATAAATTCATTGAACCTATGACAAATTATCTTGAGGCAAATATGCAAGATTTAGACGAAAGAAAAAATTGGTTCGGAACAAAACTCGGATATGACAAATTAAAAAAAGCATTTAGCATTGAGGGTATTCCTTCAAATCACACAAATAAAATCAGGGAACAACAAAAAATGTTGCTGACTGCTCAAGGTAGTTATTACAATTCTTTAGAAACTGCAAGACAAAAACTGAATCTTAAAAGTATTTATGACATTGAAACATTGCCTTCTGAACAACAAAAACAAATTTATCAAACTGCAAGTGACAATGCCATTGCTTATGCAAAAAGATATGGTGAACACCCTGAAGTATTCTTCCAAAAAGAATATCCTGACTTATACGCACGTGGTGTTTCTCTATTCGGTGTGAAAGACGGCAACGCAGTTGCAAAACAGGTTGCAAAAGAAATCTACCAAGCACCTGAAGGCAAAGAAGTTGACGTAAAACAATCAATGAGTAAAGCAGTTCAAAATATGTATTCAATTAAAAGGGATAAAGCCATGATGACTAAAATCAATCTATATGAAAAATATCATGTAATGCAAAAACCTCAACTAATTCATACAGATTTAGGAATTAGAAAACCTAAAGATTATGACCAAAAAATGAAAGCATACAACGAACAAATGCAAAGAAGAATGAAAGCATTGAACGTTACAGACAAAGACGTGCAAGAAACTGCAAGACAATACAAATTAAGCACTTCTCAAGTTTTAAGTATGCTTGAATTACAAAGATACAAAAAAGTTACAGGTAAAGACTTTTCGATAGTAAATTATTAAAGGAAAACGAAAATGACAGATTTATTTCAACAAAATAACACATTGCAATATTTTCAGGACAGAGGAAACGAAGAAAGACAAAATCAGATTGACACAATCAACAAACTTGTATCACCTGAATTTTTGGAAAATGAACGTAAAAAGGGTAAAGTTACGGCTTTTGAAACTCTGACGACTGCTAAAAAATGGGGGTACGCAATACCTTACGCAGGAACTTCAGCAGAACTCACAAGCAATTTAAAAATATTAAATCTACAAAATAAAGTAAAAGAAGGTGTTCAACTAACTCCTGACGAAATGAACGAATACAAAGACTTTGTTCTTGATATGGCAAGTTTGTCTGCACGTGGTCAAACAATACCTTCTATGGCTTTTGACGGTCTTTTGCAGTCTGTACCATATATGACTGAATTTGGTATCGGTCTTGCAACTTCCACTGAAGGTGTCGGACTTGCGTCACTTGGCACAACAGGTGGAAAACTTGCAGTTAAACAAACATTAAAACAAGGTGTTAAAAGTGCAGTCAAAGAAACTGTAAAAAAACAACTTGCAAATACAACTGCAAAAACGTTGTTGAAAGATTCAACACTCGGTGTTGCAAAATTCAACATGAAGTATTTACCACAACAAGGTGTGAAACGTTTCAGTGAAGTTGAACTTGATGAAAACCTTCTTGTTACTCCTGAAGGTCAAGTGCTATTAAACGAGGCAGAAACAAACCCTGCAATGTCTGTTTTGAAGGCAATCGGTTTAATGCAGATTGAAACATTATCAGAAACGGCAGGTTATGGTTTTAATTGGGCAGAAAAAGGAATAAATAAATATATAAGTTCAAAAGTTTTAAAACATTTACCTGAAAAATTTGTTACTAATTTGAATAAAATGACAAAACAGATTACAGGTCTTTCAACTGTTAAAGCACTTGAAAAATACGGTTGGAACGGCATACTTGAAGAATATGGCGAAGAACGTGTATCTGATTTATTGCAAACCTCTTTTGACCTTGACGGACAAGAGGGATATTCGTTTGAGCAATTTTTGACGGCTATGTTTCCACCAAAAGAACAGGCACTTGCAGAACTTATGAGTTTTGCACTTATGGGTGGAATGGGTGCAGGAGTGAAAAAAAGTGTTGATTATGGACGTTATAAAAGCATTGCAAAAAATATTCAGGAAAAAGCGAAAGACGATAACGGTGAATATAACCCTGAAAAAATCAAAGAAATTTTAAAAGAAAATAACCCTGAAATATCTGAACAAAATCTTGAAAAAGCAACACAAACCGTGATTGACGGAATTTCTAAAACTGAAGATTATTCGGTTGATGATTTTCTGCTTGATTCAGGTGTGTTCAGATTACATGCAAGAAAAAGCAATACTGATGAAAGATTGACGCAAATTCTTCAAGACAATGGTGTTCCTGAAGAAGAAATACAAAACGTTCTTGATTATGCCTCAATGGACGATAAAGCACAAATGATAAAGATTCAACAATCAGGTGCAAAGAAAATTACAAGCGAAGAACAAAAACGTTCTGAAGAAATTAAAAATGATGTTTACAACAAACTTGTTGACGCAGGTATTGAAGACAAAGAGGCAAACAATCTTGCAATTACGGCAGGAACGTTTTTTGAAAGATATGCAACAGGCAACGAAGAATCAAGAAAAGTATTTGACAACTTTATAAATAACTTGGCTATCAGATACAATATTCCTTCAAGTCAAAGTAAAAATGTTCATCACCAAAACGTTGATATTGAATCAACAAATTTCAAAAAATGGTTTGGTGATTCTGTTGTAAAACATTCATCAACAGATAAACCGATTGTTGTATATCATAATTCTGATTTTGTTTTTGATACTTTTAAACCAAGTGGTGATTTTAATTTTCCTGACGCAGTATATTTTTCAAGTGAAAAATCTATTGCAAAAACTTATGGCGAAAATCAATATGCCTGTTACTTAAAAATAGAAAACCCTTATATTGTTAGTGCTGAAGGTAAAACATATAACGAATATTATGAAAGACTTGTTTCAGATGTTAATTATGCAAAAAATAATGGCTATGACGGTGTTATCGTAAGACAAATAAAAGATGATTCAAGAGTAAAAATGAATCTTTCAGGGGCAAAGATTAGCACGGAAACGATG
>CALCEI010000050.1 GCA_937900575.1 uncultured Clostridia bacterium | reverse complement strand
TTCCTTGGCATGATTTAGCGGTGCCACTGCAATATATGGGTCTTTTCTAAGCCCCCATACAATCTGTTCAAAAACACTGTTTCTTAATGATGTCTTGTATTTGCGTACAATGACGGCATTGAACGTTGGATTCATCCTGATTAGTAAAACAATACAGATTGAAATGAAAGATGATTTTATTGACGCACGGCCACCAATCAACAGATATTCTGTGAACATATGATTCATGATGTATCTGAAAATTTTATTGTAGACTGTGGCAAAAAGTTCTGTTGATTTAATCTTCATCTGTGACTATCTCCACAGACGGACATTCATCTATGATTTCGATTGAATCAACTGTTTCTGTGTTTTCAGTGTCTTCAGCTTCATTTGAATCTTCAAGTCCAAGAACCTTTCCAAGAAGTTGTGTTGCCTGAAATCTGACACGATTGTCTGGATGTTCACCACAATGAATGCCGTCTTTATTGTAGAAGTGTTGTGTGCATTCCAACAGTTCTTCAATCTTTGCATAGAATCTGCCACGGCCAAGACCGGCCATTTCCATCATCTCACGTTCAGAAACTTTTGCACGGATTTGTGCAAATTTTCTACTTGCGTGTTTATATACATTTATTTCATCTTTATCAGGATAAACACTTTTATATGCTTTCACTTGGCTTCCAAGTCTGAAATATTCTGTGATGAGTAACTGTTCTTTATCTGTTAGTATTTTACCCATATATTATAATTCCACCTTAACTTGTCACAAACCATCTAAAAACAATCAAAAACTTCAAAAATATAGTCATAAATGAATAAAAAAGGGTAGAAAGAAAAAACTTTTCAATCTACCCAAAACCAAAGGAAAGTCAAAACAATGAACCACGTTCATCATCAGTTATATAGTCATTTTTATCTTTTCAAGATTTCATTTAGTTTCTGAATCAATAACTGTGAATCATTGATGACCAATGCAACACCATTGTTTTTTTCTATGTTGGAAAGAAATCTTTTCTGGTCTTCAGAAACAATGCCGCCTTTAGACCGTTTACATTCAATAGCAAGAAATCTGCCATCAGGAAGGATTCCAAGAATATCAGAAACACCATTGATATATGAT
>CALCEI010000049.1 GCA_937900575.1 uncultured Clostridia bacterium | reverse complement strand
TTTATTTTTACTTAAAAAATTAATAACAATTTATCAATATCAATTCCTAGTTTTGTGTTTCTCTTATTCATTGCTTTTCACCTTATCCTTTACAAATAGCACAATAAATGCAGCTACTAATGCCAGTGCAAACATTATTATTGCTGCAATTACTGCACAGCCTATAATTGTTAACGCCTTCATCATCTGTTCACCCTGCGCATTGTCCTTTCAATGTTTCTTTGTTTCACTTCTGAATATTCCTGATAAGGCTTCATACTTTCACGAATCTGCTTTTTTTCTGCTTCAAATTCTTCTTTTGCCTTTATGTATCTTTCGCAAGTCATATGGCAGTTTGGTTCTGCGCATCTGTCTGCACAGTTCCTGCAAACCTTAATCATCTGCTTCCACCAGCCTTTCTGCAAGCCTTCTTCTGTTCCTTGATTCTTTAGCATCAATCATCGCATCAATTAAAACGTCTGTGATTTTATAGTGTTCTTTAATCATATCAAGAACAATGTACACATCCGCCATTTCCTCAACCAAATCGTGAATGTTTCCCAAGCCACGTTCCTGCTTGCAAACTTCCTTTGTCAGTTCGGAAAGTTCTTCAACTACTACCATTTTTTTATTTTTCCATCCGTAATGCTGAAGCATTGCTTTTGTTAATTCCCTATTTACATTCATTATTCATCACCTCACTTATTAATGTTTTCACGTTTACGCCTGTCATTTCTTCTGTTGCCCTGATGAATTGTGGTACAGTTTCGCGCTGATCGTAGATTTCTTCAATTAGTGCCAAATATGCTTCAATAAATTCATCAACCTGTTCCCTGTTCCAATCGTAGCAGGTTACAAGCGTGCGTATCAGTGCCGCAAAATTCAACTGGTTTGTCATTTCAACAATCAGCCTGCTTTCAACCTTGTCCACCTTTCTTTTAGGTGGTTTTGCCCTCTTCATAATTCAACCTTTCCGAACATTTTCAACGTTTCAGCCTTCTGAACATCAGCGTAGTGCATTCCCTGCTTTCTTGCTTCAGCTTCCTTGCTGACAAGTTTTGATTTTTCTTTTATTCTTTCCATTTCGTTGCGCGCAGGATCATAGCCATTATTATTCTTGTACATAGATTTTGATTCACTTTTCCTTCCTTTGTAAGGCAGGTTTTCTTTGCGCAGCTTGTTATATATTGCAGTTTTGCTTGTACTGAAAATTGATGCTAATTCTTCAAGCGTATAATCTTCGGTGTTAATGTTATTCAGATTCTCAAATCTATCATTACCGCCAGCTGGAATCCCAAGTTCTTTCAGCCTTGCATATATGATATATTTTGAAATTCCCATAATTTCTGCGATTTCCACGCCTGTGTGATTTGCAGCAAGTTCTTTGACACGATTAATATCAACTTCAACTTTTTTCATCCTGTTACCTCTTCATCATTTCCTGATATTTTTTCCATTCAATATAGTCAACAAATCTTTTGCAGTTTTTTCGCCAACCCCTTTTATCCCGGGAATATTGT
>CALCEI010000048.1 GCA_937900575.1 uncultured Clostridia bacterium | reverse complement strand
CAAGCTGTGCCTCTCTTAAATATCTGAGTGTAAGTGTATTATTCACATCTACCTTCTGGCAACGCAGAAGAATCTTTCTAGCATCTTCCCACTGTTCTGCATTTAAGTAAAGAAGTGCAAGCAGCTGATGTGCCTGAACATATTTTGGATTAAGACTAAGCACCTTTTTCAACTGAATGATTGCAAGATCCAGTGTACCCTGATAACAGTAGCTAAGTGCCTGGTTGTATTTTTTTACAGCCTGGCTGTATGTATCTAACTTAGTTGGATTATCCTGCAGCATGCTCAGATAATCATCTGCAATATTTTTGCTAGGTCTAAGATTCTTAGATATTACCCATTCATTAAGCGCTGCTACATACTCACCAATCTCGAAGTATACCAGTCCTAACAGATTACGGGCATCAACATTACTCTTATCAAGCTTGAGACACTGACGCAGACTGTCAATTGCTCCTGACAGATCACGTACACTTGCCTTCTCAAGTCCTTCATTATAGAAAACGTTAGCTGAGCTAACTATCTTTTTATATCTGGTAACATCAGCACCACAATTCGTACAGAAGTCATTGTGGGTCAATGTTGCTCCGCAATTAAAACAAATCACGATTATTTACCCCTTATTACTTCTCTTCGTCATCACTCTCTGTACTTACAATACTCTCTTCTTCTTTTTCTTCCTTAACAAGTGAAACAAGAAGATCTGCCATATCAGTAAGATCCTGATTATAAATAGCATCTTCTGATTGAGTAGCATTTTCAATTGTTCTAATACGAATACCTTGAATTCTGTATCTATTTGGGTAAGTTGTTCTTTCTACCCAAGTATCATTTTGTTTAAAGGCAATATATTCATCAGGTTCATCAAATAGACGTTTATACTCTTCGCGGACATTTCCTTCTCTATCAAACACCTCATCATCAAGACCATCAACAGTACCTTTGACCCTCATCCAACGATACTCTACAGGATCATATTTTGTGATCAATTGCAAAGATGCATTCTCACCAATAAGAACACGAGGTTTGTCTTGAGGATCAGTAACCAGCATTAAGTTTTCTGGCTTCATTCGTTCACGAACACCTATTGAGATGTAATTACCTGAGAAATTTCCACCACAAACATTAACAGCATAATAGTGGAGTTTCATCGAATCAGGTTTATAAACGAATGGTGTCATAGGATCATACTTAATACTATCAACACTCCATCCTTGTTCGATAATTACTTCATGAACACTATCTACTTCTACATGATACTTATCAAACATTGCTTCATCATCTGAAATCAAGTGAATTGAATCATACTCACATACTGGTATAGCACCAGGATCAAGATGGATAAATGGTTTTGAATGTATAGTAATGAACGAACTTGCAGTATCAGTACAGAAACGTATAGTATCCATTACCACAATCGAATACTTACCTGATTTAGTTGTATCATTAAGTATCCAGCTTTCATTTTCAGACAATGGACCAAAAAGATTTCCATACGTCTTAGGATTATTTGAGTAGATTAGATTCTTTGGATCAACATCACCACGGTAATAATCAAAAACCACACTCAAAGTAGGTCGCCAATACCACCTGTCTTCCCATTTGTCATAAGTCCAAATCGAACCATGATCCTCTGAAATATACTGACTAGCCAAAGTCAATTCCTGTTCAGCACATATTGTTCTGTCATACATAGTTTCTGACACAACTTCTTTACGAGTCGGAACATATATTTCATGCTTAGTACTACTTGTATTACCACAAGGGTCAGTTATAAACAAAGTCACATACTGATTTCCCTTATTAGGATCATATATTGTACCAGGAGCAGGCGACTGTGTAATTTTATAATACTGAATTGCACTTGGATCACACTTGTCTGTATAAGAACCATCAGGCAATGAATTTGTTATATCTGGCACAGTAAATATACAAGGAACTCCGTAATTTGCCACAAAAGTAGAGTCATACCAATCCTGTGGTATAGTTAGAACTGGTGCAAATGTATCCTGAACTACACTCTTATAAACAAGTTCAGCAGAACTATTATGGCACTTATCAACTGCAACATAAGTTCTTGTTTCAGTATAGCTATAATAATTACAATCTCTTGGATCATCAGATTTTGTTGAATGAACTGTATAGAACAATCCTTCAGGTAAACTTTCTAACTTATTAACCTTATTCATTGTAGAATATACAGTGTTCAAACAAGCATCAGTAGCCTGCAAATCTGTTGGGAAGAAATTAATTTCCTTACAATCAAAAATTTGAGTTGCGGATGCTCCTTTATCCCAAATTGGACCTTGATCATCCTTTACTTTAATTTTCTGACTACACTGAGCAGATTGATCACGGAAATCCTTAAAATGATAAGTACGTACATAGAAATACTCACACACACCATCACCTTCTATCGACTCAGTCATCGAGAATGAATTAGGATTAATAAATTCTTTTACACTCTCACCACGAGAAATGACATCACCTCCAGCACTTAGGAATTCTTGATATGTAGCATAAGCAGCAGGTATATCATTCTCGCACAAGAATGTACCAGCAATATCAGGGCAAAGCGGAATACCTATATCACCGTTCTTAACCTCAACAGTTGTATTACATTTCTTTTGTTGAGGATTAGAATGTGTTGTATCCTTTACAAGCCAAGGTTACATCAAGAGCATGTCTGTTGATGAATATAAATCTCAACATAGGGGTGGCCGTGGCGTAAATGCACACAAAACAAAAGAAGAAGATTACGTAACAGATATGTTTGTTGTAAACAGCCATGATAAACTTATGATGTTCAGTAACATGGGCAAAGTTTATGTGCTTAAAGCTTACAACATTCCAGAAGTTGCAAGACAAAACAAAGGTAGAGCACTTGTAAACTTGCTTCCACTTGAAGGTGAAGAAAAAATCAATACCATTATAAAGATGGAAGAAGGCGAAGGATACAGTTTAATGTTAGCAACAAGACAAGGTTTAATTAAGAAAACTCCAATTGAAGAGTTTGAAAGTGTACGTAAAAACGGAAAAATTGCAATTAAACTTGTGGAAGGCGATTACCTTGTAAGTGCAAAGATTGTAAAACCAGGCGAAGAAATTCTTATGGCTGCTGATAATGGCAAGTGCTTGCGCTTTAGCGAAAGTGCATGTCGTCCACTTGGCAGGGCTGCACACGGCGTAAGGTCAATGAAAATTGACGAAGGCGAATATGTTGTTGATATGATTGTGCTTAACCCAGAAACAGATATCTTAACAGTTACAGAAAAGGGCTATGCAAAACGTAGTCGTCCAGAAGATTATCGTTTGCAAGGCAGACGTGGCAAAGGCATCAAAGCCGGTGTCTTCAACGAAAAGACGGGCAGAGTTGTTGCTTTACGTAACGTAACTGCAGAAAAAGACATTTTGGCAATTTCAGGCGACGGTGTTATGATTAGAACAAATGCCGATTCAATCAACTTGGTTGGACGTACAAGTCTTGGCGTAAGATTGATGAGAGTTGGTGAAAATGACGAAGTTGTAAGTGTTGCAATTATCGATAGATTGGAAGAAGATTTGGAAGATACAGAAACAGTGCTTCCAGAAGAAACAGAAAATGTTACCGAAACTGAAAACACAGCAACAGAAACAGCCGAAAACGCACCTGTTAGCGAATAAAAATAAATAAGAAGCAGATAAAACTGCTTCTTTTTATTTATTTGGTTGAAAAATTTGCTTATAAATGCTATCATTTAAAGTATTGAAACAGGTTTTAAGGAATAACATATAATATGCAAAAAGTAAAAACAACACTTAAATACGTTTTGGTTGTCATCATGCTATGCGTGATGTTGCTTTTGTGCTGTTCTTGTGCTGAAGTTCAAAACATAACCATTGTAAACGATGATGGAACAATTGACGAAATGGTTTACGTTTATGTTGATAAGCAACAACTGGAAGAAAAAGATTGTGATTATGCTCACACAAAGGAATTAATTGAGTCCAAAGCAAGCATAACTGCACAGGTTTTGTGTGAGAATTTTGAAAACAAGTTAAATTTAGAAATTTTTATGGCAGAAAGCGCAGAAGTTAAAATGTTTTTAACAAGTTTAAAGGGCGGAGTTACAGCAATTGGTAACACATGGGAAGACGATGTGTACAAAATTGGCCTGCGCTTCAAAAATGCTAATGTCTATAGGCATTTTTATAACATAACTTCAACCGAGCGTGAAATTAGCGAAGTAGAAAACCACTTTTTGTATACAAAAGTTAAGTACTATGGTTTAAGTTTTTATGCTGATGGTAGATACACAGCAATTTATGATGTTTTGGCAACACAATTTAATGCTGAATTCGAAGGTAAGTTTGTTGACGTAGAAGATACAAAGTTATATTTTACTTACACAACAACTGAACGCAGAGAACACAGTGATGCAGACATGATTTTTAAAGCGAATGGAAAGTACTATCACACTTGGGAAATAATAAAAAATCAAGAAGCAGAGCAGGGCGAAGAATTTTACCAAGTTTTAACACTTTATTATAATGTTGCAAACACCGGAAACTGCATTTTATGTTGTATAATCTTCAGTTTGATGTTGAGCGTAATATTATTGCTGATTTGTGTAATTATTAAAAAATGTAAAAATAAAAGAAAAATATTTAAATTAAATTAAAATTATTAATTATTCAATTATTTATTATTAAATTTTTTAACAGTTATTTATGCCATAAATAAATTAAAATAAATAATTTAATTAAATATTTATTTAAATTATTTCAACATCTTAAAAACCACTTATTTATAGTGGTTTTTTTGATATTTTAAAAATGTTTATAAAATAAATTTAAAATTTATTTATTAAATTAATTTTAAAATAAAAAATGCACAATTTTTGTGCATTTTTACCAATCATATCTTTTCCCCGGAATTTTTACATCATCATAAAAATTAAGATAATTATTTTTAAATTTATCATCAATCACTTTGTTGGGGATAAGTTTGCTTTTACGCTTATCTTTTTTCTTACTTTTTGGTAGACTCTTTAAAATTTTAACTTTTGCCATATTAAACCTTCAGTTTTATTATATCACAGAATTTTAAGTTTGTTAATTATTTAAAACTTGATTGTTTCTTTTCGTTATACGGGCTTAAAACCACCACATTGCGTTTTAATGTTTCCTTAACGTCAATAACACGTTGGTTTTTGCTACCTTTAAAACGTAAAGTTATATCTTTAAGTGGCATTTTAAATTCGCCGTCCACCAAAACATCAATGTAACCAAGCAATTTTTTCGTCCAACTGCAGTTTGCCCTGTCTACAATGTCCTGATAAAATGTTGCATTGCCGTTTTCCATTGGCAATCTGCCTTCGCCCAAAAGGTCATCAAGCAAATAACCTGTGTAACACCAAATTGTTTTGTTTGGGTACATGGTTTTAACCTTTTTTACAAACGGCAAAAGTGCCTTTTGGTTGGCTGGTTCCATTGGTTCGCCACCTAAAAGTGTTAACCCGTTAACATAATCTGGCTTAAGGCTTTCCAAAATCTCATTTTCCACTTTTGCGTCAAACACTTTTCCGTAATTAAAAGCCCATGTTTCTGGGTTAAAACAATCTTTGCAGTGGTGTGTGCAACCGGAAACAAACAAAGATGTCCTTACACCTTCGCCATTGGCGATATCATAGTATTTTATGTTGCCATAATTCATGTTTGCCTCCTTGAAAATTCGCTATAAGTAGCCTGCAATCTATTATAAATGGAGCACTCTGTCCCTAATTTCTTGTGTTCTGCCTTGATTCCAGAATTGGCTACCAATATAGCCACATGTACGTCTTGCAACGTTCATTTTTGTTTGGTCTTTGTTGCCACAATTTGGGCATACCCAAATAAGTTTTCCGTCTTTGTCGTCTTCAATTTGAATTTCGCCGTCATAACCACAAATTTGGCAGTAATCCGACTTTGTGTTTAACTCTGCGTACATAATGTTGTCGTAGATAAATTTCATAACTTGCAAAACTGCTTCTATGTTGTTTTGCATGTTTGGAACTTCAACGTAACTTATTGCACCACCTGGGCTTAATGCTTGGAATTTGCTTTCCAAAGCAAGTTTTTCAAAGGCATCAATTGGCTCGGTTACGTGCACATGATAACTGTTTGTAACATAGTTTTTATCTGTAACACCAGGAATTATGCCAAAACGTTTTTGCAAGCACTTTGCAAACTTATAAGTTGTGCTTTCAAGTGGTGTGCCATATAAGGAATAATCAATTTTTTCTGCCAATTTCCACTTTTTTGTGTATTCATTAAGTTTTTTCATAATTTCCAAGCCCAAAGCTTCGCCTTCTGGTTCGGTCAACTTTTTGCCAATAAGTGCATAAACTGTTTCCCACAAACCTGCGTAACCCAAGGAAATTGTGGAATATCCACCGTGCAAGTATTTATCAATTTTTTCGCCAGGTTTTAACCTAAGCAATGCACCGTGTTGCCACAAAATTGGTGCAACGTCCGAAACTGTACCAGTCAACCTTTCATGTCTGCATTGAAGTGCTCTGTGACATAATTCCATGCGTTCATCAAAGATTTTCCAAAATTCCTTCATGTTTTTGTGTGCAGAAAGTGCAATATCAATTAAATTTACAGTTACAACACCTTGGTTAAATCTGCCATAGTATTTTGGCTTGCCGTTTTCGTCCACGTAAGGTGTTAAGAAACTTCTGCAACCCATACATGTATAGCAATGTCCGTCGCCATTTTTATCCACTTTAAGTTCAAGCATTTTCTTTTCGCTGATATAATCAGGAACAAGACGTTTTGCAGTGCATTTTGCAGAAAGTTCGGTTAAATAGTAGTACTTACTGTCTGGGTGAATGTTGCTTTCTTCCAAAACATAAATAAGTTTTGGGAAGGCTGGGGTAACCCATACACCTTTTTCGTTTTTTACCCCTTCGTAACGTTGTTTTAACACTTCTTCAATAATCATTGCAAGGTCTTCACGTTCACGTTCGTTTTTTGCTTCTCCAAGGTACATAAACACAGTTAAGAATGGTGCTTGTCCGTTGGTCGTCATAAGGGTTATAACTTGATATTGAATGGTTTGCACACCCTTGTTAATTTCTTTTTTAACACGTTGTTCTGTAATTTTGTGAACAACTGCTTCGTCCAACTCTGCGCCAGCCAAAGTTAACTCTTCAATAACGTCTTTTTTAATTTTTTGACGACTAATTTCAACAAAAGGCACAAGGTGTGTCAAACTAATGCTTTGTCCACCATATTGACAAGAAGCAACCTGTGCAATAATTTGTGTTGCAATATTACATGCTGTTGAAAAGGATTGTGGACGTTCAATTTTTGTGCCGGAAATAACCGTTCCGTTTTGCAACATATCTTCCAAATTAACCAAATCGCAGTTGTGCATACGTTGTGCAAAATAATCTGCATCGTGGAAATGGATTATACCATCTTCATGCGCTTGCCAAATATCTGCCGGAAGCAAGAAACGTTTTGTTAAGTCTTTACTCATTTCGCCTGCCATATAATCACGTTGAACACTGCTTATTGTTGGGTTTTTGTTGCTGTTTTCTTGTTTAATTTCTTCGTTTTGGCAATCAATTAAGGAAAAAACTTTATCGTCAGTTGTGTTGTGCTGACGTGCAATTTGTCTATCGTATCTATAAGTTATGTAATGTTTGGCAACTTCAAAAGTTCCTTCTGCCATAATTGCAAATTCAACCATATCTTGAATTTCTTCCACACCAACAGCACGTCCCATGCTTTCGCATTTCGAAACAACGTTTGCAACAATCCTTTCAATTTGTTCGTTGCTTAATCTTTTTGACGTTTCGTCAACAGATTCGTTGGCTTTTGTAACGGCAACCTTAATTTTGTTGGAATCAAACACAACTTCTGTGCTGTTTCTTTTAATAACTTTCATAAAATTTCCCCCTTTGATTTATAAAGTTAAAACCTTTTTGTTTGACTTATTGACCAAATTATACTACAATGAAAGTGTAAAAAGTGTTGTTTTTACAACAGATTTGGCAATTTTTAATAAAAATTTAAATTAACTTGTGGCATATTTTGAAATTGCAACAACATGTAGGGGCTTGACAAAAAGGGGTAAAAATTTTGGAACATTACAAAGAACTTCAACAAACAAAAATTTTTAAAGATGCGTCTGAATTTGAATGTCAGGCCATGATGTTTTGTTTCAAAACCAAGTTTAAAACCTATCAAAAAAACGAAAAAATATTAAATCAAGGCGACCCACTTGAATATGTAACATTAATTTTAAAAGGCTCTGCAATTGTGGAAAACATTGACCACCTTGGCAACATAAATTTGGTTACCAAACTTAACACAGGAGATGTATATGCTGCCGAATCTGCGTACGTGGGAGACCAAACATACAAAGACAATTTGATTGCAACAGAAAAAACACTTGTGTTGTTTATGGATAAACACAGGTTGATTAATCAATGTGGCAACAACTGTAAAAGACACGAATTTGTTATTAAAAATCTTATGAAAATGGTGGCAGAAAGCAACAAAAATTTGTTAAACAAACTTTCTCACCTTTCCAAAAAGACAACAAGAGATAAATTACTTTCTTACTTTTCCACAATGAGTGCAGAAGCAAATTCAACATATTTTGAAATTCCATTTAACAAAACCGAACTTGCAAACTATCTTTCTGTGGATAGGTCCAACATGTGCACCGAACTTTCCAAACTTAAAAAAGAAGGAATTGTGGATTATGATAAAAAGCAATACCATATAAAACTGGATAAAAGGGGTTAATATGAAAAATTTAAAATTGATTCAAGCACTTATGAACGATGATGTTAATAACAATGTAACAGAAAGTCTTTATGCAATTAAAGATGCAAAATTTGATGGCGTGTTTTTGCAATGGTATGATGGAGATTACAAAAAATTTGAATTTTCTCCAAAAAAACAGACAAAAATGGCAAAAAAATTGAATTTATCACTTGAATTTGCACATTTAAGTTATAAAAACATAAACAACATTTGGTTGGAAGGTAAGGCTGGGGAAACAACAACAAAACATTACATTAAACAATTAAAGCAAATTAAAGCGGCAGGATTTTCTTTGGCAATTATGCATTTAACAAGTTCTGCAGTTGCACCTATGTTTAATGAACTTGGCATTGTAAGGTTACAAAAAATTTGCGATTATGCGGAAAAACTTGGCATAAAAATTGCTTTTGAAAACACTCGCAAAAAGGGTTATTTGGAATATGTTTTAAACAACCTTAAAAACAAAAACATTGGTGTTTGTTATGATTCTGGACATGCACATTGTCATTTTAAAGATGATTTTGATTTTGCAGCATTTAAAAACAAAATTTTGGCAGTGCATTTGCATGATAATCATGGTGAAACTGATGAACACTTGTTGGCTTTTGATGGAACAACAAATTGGCAGAAGGTGGTTGAAGGGTTAAAACAGGCAAACTATAATGGACCAATTGTTTTGGAATCTTGTTATAGTGATTATTATAAGGATATGGCAATTCAGGATTTTTACAAAAAAAGTTATCAAGTTGCCAAAAAATTAAAGGAAATGTTTGAAGGGGAAAAGAAAAATGGAAGAAAATAAAACAATTGTACTAGCATCAAACAATGCACACAAAATTGAAGAATTTAAACAAATTTTTGCAGATTATAACATTGTAAGTTTAAAGGACATTGGTTTTTTTGAAGATATTGAAGAAACAGGCACAACCTTTTTTGAAAATTCTTTAATAAAGGCAAAAGCAGTACACAAATTTTTGGTTGAAAATGGAATTGTTGCAGATGTCCTTGCAGATGATTCTGGTTTGTGCGTGGATGCCTTGGACGGAGCACCCGGAGTTTACAGTGCAAGATATGCTGGTGAACACGATAACCAAGCAAATCGCAACAAGTTGCTTAAGGAATTATCCACAAAAGATGACCGAAGCGCACACTTCACTTGTTGCTTGGTTTATATGTTTGCTGATGGCAGTTATATTCATCAAGAAGGATACACTTATGGCACAATTTTAAAGGAAGAAACAGGGGATAATTCTTTTGGTTATGATTGTTTGTTTTGCAGTGCAGATTTGGGCAAAAGTTTTGGTTTGTGTACACATGAAGAAAAGAATTCAGTTTCCCACCGTGGCCGTGCCATAGAAAAACTTTTAAAAGAACTTAAAAAGCAATAAAAAAAAGGCAAGTTAATTGCCTTTTTGTTTTTTAACTTTTTTTGTGCAAATTTTACGTATTAACCACAGCACTCCCCAAACAAGAGATATGCCAACAAAGAACGCTGCCAAATATGCCAAGATAAATATTGGGTAAGGCACTGCTTGTTGAATATCATAAAGGATTGGTAACTGACAAGGATAATGACTGCTTAAATAGAAGGCGTTGCAGTAGTTTGACCCTGTGTTTATGAAGACTGTATAATACATAATTTCATTAAAGGCAAGAGCAATTGCAACCACGCACAACAACACAATGTAACCTTTAAGTACTTCACTAAACTTTTTGCCATAGGAACGTGCAAACAAAATATATATTCCCAAAATTACCATTGCAGAATGCCAAATTGTGCTGTGGATAACCATTGGTGTATATGGATACCAGAACACACCACTTGGTTCTGCCATAACTGCAATTCCTGCAACCAAAGCAAAGAATCCTAAAAAGCTATACAAAGCATCTTTAACTTTTTTGTTTTTAACAAACACCGATAATGTAGCAACATACATTGGCACAGAACAGAATTGTAATGGGAATTGGTCCCAATTATAATGTCCTGTTTTTTTTGTCAAATAGATTTGTTTAAAAAGTTCACCAACCAAAAGGATTGCGCCAACAGTAAAAATAAACCATTTGTCCACTTTTTCGTTGTGCTTTCTTCCCAAGAAGATGCAACACAAAACGGCGCAGACAATTGTAACTGCAATCCAAGAAAAATGATAAACCCCATAAGATGGTGGATTAAAAGATAAAAACATAAAGTCCCCCTATAATTACAATTTCAGTATAACACAAGCGTAATAAAAAAGGCAAATTAATTGCCTTTTATTTTTTAGTTAGTACACAAACCGTTTCCACGTTGCTCGTGTTTGGGAACATGTCAAAAGGTGCTATACTTTCAATATTATAAGAATTTATAATTTCTCTTAAATCTTTTGCAAGTGCAATAGGGTTACAAGAAACATAAATTATTTTGTTCACACCACAAATTTTTTGCATAACTTTTGCGCCACTTCCTTTTTTGGAAGGGTCAAGAACAACAACATGTGGGTTAAGTTCTTTTTTGTAAAGTTTAAAGAAATCTCCACACAAGTTGGTTAAATTGGTTATATTGTTTTCTTTTTTCAATTTTTCTGCGTTAAAGTGCGCCTTTTCTTCAATTTCAATGCCATAAACATGCTTTGCTTTTTTACTTAACATGCCAGAAAGTAACCCTGCACCAGAAAATCCATTTACAACAACTTCATCTGCACCAATATTGTTTAAAACATGGGCATAAATTTTGTTTTGAATATCAAGGTTTGTTTGGTGGAAGGATGTTAAATCAACTTCATAATTCAGCCCACAATTTTCAATTTTTATGGTTTTTATTCCTGCAACATGTGTTACGTTTTTGGTAAGCACAACCGAATCTTTCCTTGTGTTAATATATAGGTATAAACCAAGTGGATTAAATTTTGCGCTTAAAGTTTTGTAAAGGGCAGTTAAATCCACTTTTTTTGTTGCAACAACACCAACCAGGGTTTGATTGTTTATATGCCTAATAACCAAGTGCTTGATATCATGTTTAAAAGATTTATCTTTTAAAAAGTTTTTAAATTCCACATAAACACCATTTATTGTTTTGTGTTGCAATGGGCAACTTTCCACTGCCACAATTTCTTTGGAATTTGCTTTATAAAAGCCTGCACTTTCATCATTAAAATTAAAACTTGCCTTGTTGCGATATTCAAACTGTAAATCACTTGCAATTGTTGTGTTTACATTTGCATCAATTCCTGCAACTTTTTTAAGGGTGTTTTTAACCAAATTTCTTTTGTAATCAAGTTGCGTTGCATATTCAATGTGTTGAAGTTGACAACCACCACATGTGTAGAAATATGGACAAACGGGGACAGTTCTTTGTTTGCAAGATGCAACAATTTTGTTCAACTTTGCAATGGCATAATTACCTTTGTCTAAAACCACATCAAAATCCACAATTTCTTCAGGGAGAACATAAGGCACAAAAATAGTTTTGCCGTTCAATTTGCCGACACCTTCGCCATTCATTCCCAAAGATATAATTTTTGTTTGCATACAAAAAGTATATTTCAAAATTGGATTTTAGTCAACAAGAAAAAACGTGCTAGTGCTTCAAAAATTTATAAAATTCTAACCAATTTAGAATTTATTTTTAAAAATTTTATAATTCTAAAAGGTTTAGAATTAATTTGAGATATTTTGTTGTTTTTTGTTAGATAAATTCTATTTATATGATATAATAAATTCAACATGGGAGGAAGCAAGTGAGCAAAGTTGCTTTGGTGGTGGATAATTCTGCTGCAATGTCAAGCGAAGATTTAAAACGTGCAAGTGTAACAAAACTTGTGCCAATTTCTTTTATTGTTAATGGTGAAGAATATTACGAAAATGAAACCATGTCCCATGAAGATTTCTACAGATTTTTAATGGATAAAAACACCGAATTAAACACATCTCAACCAAGCATAGAAATGGTTAAAGACGCATGGAGAGAAGTGCTTAAGGATTATGATGAATTAATTTACATCATTTTATCAAGTGGTTTAAGTGGTGCATGTAACTCTGCACAAAATGCAAGTCACGAAGAAGAATTTGAAGGCCGTGTGTTTGTTGCAAACAACCAACGTGTTTCTTACATGAATAAAATGGCAATGTTTGAAGCAAGCCATTTAATTAAACAAGGCAAATCTGCTTTGGAAATTAAAGAATACTTGGAGCACACTTCAGGCGAATGTGGTGCTTACATCGCAGTTGATACAATAAAATATCTTAAAAAAGGTGGCAGAATTACACCAACTGCTGCAGCCATTGCAACAGTTTTAAATATAAAACCAATTTTGCAAGTACATGGTGGGAAGTTGGATTCTTACGCAAAAGTTATGGCAATAAAATTGGCAAAAACAAAGATTATTGATGCCACAAGGAAAGAAGCCGAAGAACGTTTTGCTGAAGAACTTAAAGAAGGCAAACTTATTGTAAGTATTGCGCACACTTATCCAGATGTTAACGACCCAGAACTGCTTGCTTTTAAAGAAGTTGTAAAACAAGCCTTCCCAGATATGAAATTCTTTGTTATGGACCCATTGCCAGCATTCATTGCTTGCCACACAGGGCCAAAATCACTTGCTGTTGGCTACGCAGTAGACAGATTGGGTGTAAGGGACGAATTTATAACTGAAGATTAAAAGAAATGGACAAAAGTCCATTTTTTTGTTATGCTTAAGGTATGGAAATTGAAATTAACAAATCTAAATTTATTGCGTACAAATTTGCCCTTGAAAATTTGGAGCAAGTTAAAGCGCATTTGGAAGAATTAAAACATGCCCACAAAAAAGCAACGCACATTTGTTGGGCTTATGTTTACAACAAAGAAGTGGTAAGTGAAAAGTGCAGTGATGATGGCGAACCAAGTGGAACAGCAGGCCACCCAATTTTAAATGTTATTAAAAAGAAAAATTTAACAAACACCATGGTTGCAGTTGTGCGTTATTTTGGTGGCATCAAACTTGGCGCAGGTGGTTTAACCCGTGCTTACACCAAGGCATGTGCAAGTGTTTTAGTATAGGCAAAAAACTTGCAATTACACGTTATTTGTGCTATTCTTAAAACATGGAAATTAAAAAGTTACTTGCAAACGCAATCAACTTGAAAGTTGAAGGCGTAAATTATGAAGATTTAATTATTGAAAGTGTATCTACAGACAAGGGTGATTATTGTTTGCCTTGCTTTGCTCTTTCCAAAGCATTACACAAAAGTCCAATGGATATTGCAAACGAAATCAAAGATGCTTTTTCTTGCGAAATTGTGGATAAGTGCGAAGTGCAAAGTGGATACTTAAATTTCTTTTTGAAAAAAGATAAAATAAGCGAAAACGTTTTAAAAGAATTCACCAGTAAATCTGCCTTTGAAACCGAATTCGGCAAAGGCAAAGTTGTGTGTGTGGACTACGGTAGTCCAAACTTGGCAAAATTTTTACATATTGGCCACCTTAAATCTTTAATTGAAGGCGAAAGTTTGTGTAGATTATTGGAACTTAATGGCTACACTGTAAAACGTTTGGATTTTACAGGTGATTATGGTGTACCATTTGGTAAAATCCTTTATGGCCTTATGCATTGGGGAAGCAAGGAAGATGTTTTGGCAAGGGGTAACGATGCTCTGCAAGAATATTATGTAAAATTTAACCAAGCCGAAGCAGAAGATGAAAGTTTAACTCAAGTTGCAAAAGACTTGTTTAAAAAGATTAGCGATAAAGCCCCAGAAATTTACCCACTTTATGAATTTATTATTGATATATCCTTGGCAAGCGAAAAGAAAGCATTTTTGGACCTTGGCGTTAAGTTTGATGATAAACGTGGCGAAATGTATTACGAACAATTTGTGCCAGAACTTATTGAAACTTTAAAACAAAAAGGTCTGTTAAAAGAAAGTTTGGGTTCACAGATTGTGGATTTGGACGAATTTTCTTTGGGTGCAGCCGTTATTGTTAAAAATGGAGACATAACCTTATATTTAACAAGGGACATTGCTGCTGCTGTGGATAGATACAAAGATTATGGTTATGATAAACTTTTCTACGTAACAGACGTGGCACAAGTTTTGCATTTTGACCAACTTAAAAAAGTTTTGGAAGTGGCAGGATATCAATGCTACGATAAAGTTGAGCACGTGCCTTATGGAAGGTTCAGTTTACCAGACGGAAAAATAAGTTCACGTCGTGGCAAACAGGCTGTTTTGGTTGATTTGTTGGAGTATGCAGAGAACAAGGCAAAAGATGTTATTGCAAACAGAACATTTACAATTGAAAAGCCAGAAGACGTTGCAAGCAAGGTGGCGGCTAGTGTACTTAACTATTCCGTTCTTAAAGTTGAACGTGGCAAGGATTGTGTGTTTGATGCAGAAAAAGCGTTCAGTTTTGAAGGCGAAACAGCACCATATATGCAATACACCTACACACGTCTTGAAAGCGTGTTAAGAAAGTACACCGAAACAGGCGCAACACCAAATTACGCATGTTTTGATGACTCTGCTTTTGAATTGGTAAAATCAATAAATACCTTTAAAGAAACAATTAACTTGGCATTGGAAAAACGTGATGCAAGTCTTGTTGCAAAACGTGTGATGGAAATGTGCAAACAATTCAACAAATTTTATACAAACAACAAAATTTTGGAAGAAGATGCTGGCAACACAAAGGCAAAAATAAACCTTGTAAAGAGTTTGAAAGAAACACTTGCTGTTGGCTTCTACATCATTTGCATAGATACATTAAAAGAAATGTAAAAGAAAAGCACCTTAGTTTTAAGGTGTTTTTTAATAATAAAATCACACAAATTATTGTTTGAAAATTTTAAGTTTTGTGTTATTCTATTTATATGGGAAAAGAGAAGTTGCCAAACGGTACAGTTCACGCTGGCCACAGACAAAGATTAAAACAAAGAGTTCGTGCAAACGGGCTTAAATCTTTTTCCGAACATGAAGTGTTGGAATATTTGTTAACTTATTGTATTCCAAGGAAAGATACAAATGAACTTGCACACAAATTGATTGACCACTTTAACGGACTTTCTGGTGTTCTTGATGCAAGCATAGAAATGTTGGAAAAGGTTGATGGCGTTGGTGCAGAAACAGCATTGTTTTTAAGTTCATTTCCACAGATGTTTGATGCGTATAAAATAAGCAAAAGCACAAAAATAAATTATAAACTTATCACAACGGGCGATTGCGTAAAATATTTCAGAGAAAAGTACGAAATTAAATCCAAAGAGCATTTCTATTGTGTGCTTCTTGGTGCAACTTGCGAAGTTATTAAAGTTTTTGAATTGGAAGGCAGTGGAGATAAAATCAATTTAAACATAAAATGGTTTGCAGACCAAATTAGTGATGAAGATGTTTATTCTTTAGTGCTAATGCACACTCACCCAAAAGGCGAAGTCTATCCAAGCGAATATGATATTCAAGCCACACAAGAAATTTTAAATGTTTGTTGCATGCTTCACATAAAGTTGTGCGACCACCTTATATTTAACGAAACAACCCATTATTCTTTTGGCATAAACAATTTAATTCAACCAATGGTGGAACAATACAAAAGAGCATTTGGTTTGCTTTCAACCGAAAGGGTGGCCCTAAAGCAAGATGTAAAATTCAAATATGAAGATAAAAATGAATAGAAAAAAATCAGCAATTTGCTGATTTTTTGTTGTGTTAGGCCAAAACCACAGGTTTGTGTTTGATGATGATTGACACAAGGTCAATAACCCAAAGGATACCCCAACCTAAGATAACCCAAAGGATACCACCAAGAAGCACGCCTAATTTTGCATATGCTGCACCTTTAATTATACGGTATACTGCCCATACAATGTCAAGTGCTGGCAAAGCAAACACAATTTTTGCCCACAATGGCAAATTATCCATCCATGAAACAAAAGCTTTCATAGCACCTCTCCTTTTTTATGATATTATAATTATATAACTTTTTTTGTAAGTTTGCAACAAATTAAATAAAAATTTTTTGGTTGAGCAATTATAAATTTCAAAAGTGCACTTTTTTCTTGACTAAAATGCGGATTGTTGCTAATATAATATCGTTAAACAAAGGAGGAGTCTACTATGATTAACGATATCGAGGACGACGTTGCTTAACACATATTGGTTTCAATATGTTTGTTAAATGGAGGTATACTTATGTTCTATAATGAGGATGATGAAATTTAACAATTTTGTTAGATGGAGGTTAACTTATGTTATATAGTGAGGAAGATGAAATTTAACAGTGTTGAGATTTAATCTCGACATGCTGATGTGGCTTAGGGGTATAGCACCACCTTGGTAAGGTGGAGGTCGCGGGTTCGATTCCCGCCATCAGCTCCAGAAAAAACACTCGTTTTTCACGGGTGTTTTTTGTTGTTAATTCTTATTCCACCGGTACCCACTTTGCAACAAGTAGCAAAGTGTCGGTTACGACATCATGATTAAGGTCCCATTTGGTGTCACCATTATACCAGCCATCAAAAGTGTAACCTTCTTTTTTTAGACTTGGGAAAGGAGAATCACCAAGTTTTGTGC
Organism: uncultured Clostridia bacterium; assembly: GCA_937900575.1. Classification (GTDB taxonomy): domain Bacteria; phylum Bacillota; class Clostridia; order Christensenellales; family UBA1242; genus Onthoplasma. Next base: position 15,265 of record CALCEI010000048.1, on the reverse strand, counting down.
CATATGCCACTTCTTTAATCTTCCTTGATTCTCCATTATTTGGGTCAAAGGTTACTGCCAATCTGCTTCTTTGCCAATGTGCAACAAGTTCCAAATTGCTGGTTATTGTATCGTTTTCAAAATCCCATTTTGTTTCGCCATTAAACCAACCCAAGAAGACATAATTTTCTTTTTCAGGTTGCTGTGGTTCTGTCAACAAACTACCATAATTGTATGTCATTTCTCTATCTTCAAGGCCATTATCATATTTGAAAGTTACTGTAAATGTGTTAATTTTCCAATGTGCAGTAAGTTCAACATTTTGAGTTACAGGTATAAGGAAAAATGACCATTTTTCACCACTATAGTACCAACCATCAAAAGTGTATCCAACTTTAACAGGGTCGGTTGGTTTTGGCGCAAATTTTCCTTCTTCAACTTGAATTGTGCTGTTTTCAGTTCCATTGTTATAAATAAAGGTAACAGTATGCATATTATTATTGCAAGCAGAGAAGATAAATGCACAAGGTATAATTAAGCAAATTGCCAAAATAAAACTTAATAATTTCTTTTTCATATTAACTCCACATAAACTCCTATAAATTTAGTATATCACAATTTTTTTTATTTTGCATCAAATTTACGGAAGTCATAAGTGCTTGGCTTATCTTTTATTTGTGGGGTATTGTAAAATGTGAAAAGGTGTGGTATAATGTAAGCATGGAAATAAAAGTAAAGGATAAAACAATCAAATTAAATTTTGAATATATTGATACATGCCCCCCAGCATATTATTCCATTACGGCGCTTAGCAATAAAAATGAAACTATGGGGTACCTTACTTTTTCCGTAAAAAAAGATTACATTTGGATTTATAAAATTAAGGTGGAAGAAAAATTTCAGCACAAAGGCGTTGGCACAGGTCTTATGTCTGCCTTGGAATATTTTGCATATACAAAAGGCATAAGAAAAATTGAAGGCAAATATATGCCAGAAAACAAGTACGCCGAGCCAATGTATAACAAACTCGGTTATTATGTGGACAAGGAAGATTATAACTGGGAAGTGTTTAAAATACTTAATCTTGAAGCAATAAAAGCACAAATTGCACCAAAAATTAAAAATTTCAAGGTTAAAAACGCACAAAAAGATGTTGAAAACGCGATTGATTGTAGATTATAAAAAAGGCAAAATAAACTTTGCCTTTTTTCTTGCTCTGTTGACGGTTGAATTTTATAATTATTTTTAATTGCCAAAAAGTTTTATTTTGCTATAATAGTAATGTTAAAAGTGGAAATTTTATAACATTAGTTATAAAAAAGAGATTAAGACAATTTATTAAATTTAAGACCGAACAAAATTGGTTGCCAAGAACTTTTGGGAGGTAAGCGTGCTTAAGTTAGTTAAAAAGTTCACATGGAAAGATTATTTGTTGATTGCTTTTTCTGCAATGTTGATTGTGTTGCAGGTTTTTTTGGAATTGAAAATGCCAGATTACACAGGCGAATTAACAAAAGCCGTTTCAAGTGGCAGTGTGGACCTTAAAGATATTTGGAGCAATGGCGGAATGATGTTGTTGTGTTCGTTAGGTAACATTGTGGCAGCCATAATATGTTCCTTGTTCTTATCCAAATTCGCCAACAACTTGGCAAACACATTAAGAGTGGAAATATACGATAAAGTTTCTTCATTTTCAAGTAAGGAAATGGATAGTTTTTCCATTGCGAGTTTAATAACTAGAACAACCAATGACGTTGCACAGGTTCAAATGTTTTATTCTTTAGGCTTGCAAATTTTGATTAAAGCACCAATCTTGGCAATTTGGGCAATTTGCAAAATTTCTGTTTCTTCATTTGAATGGACAACGGCAGTTATTGTTGCAGTTTCGGTTATTGTTGTGGTTGTCGGTTTGGTGGTTGGCATTGTTTTGCCAAAGTTCAAAAAAATTCAAAAACTGATTGATAACCTTAATGAAGTTACAAGAGAAAACATCACAGGCGTAAGGGTTATTCGCGCCTTTAACGCAGAAGATTATCAAGAAAATAAATTTGAAAAGGCAAACAAAAATTTAACGCAGAATCAACTTTTCACTCAAAGAACAATTGGCTTTTTGATGCCAACACTTTCTTTAATTATGAACGGCTTAACCTTGGCAATTTATTGGATTGGTGCAGTTTTAATCAACAACGCATCAAGCATTCCAGAAAGGTTAAACAAAATTGGAGATATGACAATTTTTACACAATATTCTTTGCAAATTGTAATGTCATTTATTATGCTTATTGCCGTGTTTATCATTTTGCCAAGAGCCTTGGTTTCTGCAAAAAGAATAAACGAAGTGCTGGATACAAAACCATCAATTGTTGACGGCGAAATTGAAAGCCAAGATGACAAGGGCGAAATTGTCTTTGACAATGTTTCCTTTTCCTACAACCATGATGGCAAATACGTTTTAAAAGATATTTCTTTTGAAGCACACAAAGGGGAAACGGTTTCAATTATTGGTGCAACAGGCAGTGGCAAATCCACAATGTTGCACTTGCTTAATCGTTTTTATGATGTGGATAAAGGTCAAATTGTTGTTGATGGCGTTAATGTAAAAGATTACAAATTGACAACTTTAAGGAAGAAAATTGCATATATTTCACAAAAAACAAGGCTTTTTTCTGGTAACATAAAAGAAAATGTTGCATATGGCGACAACAATATTGATGAAGCAAAAGTGGAAAAATCGCTTAAACTTGCCGAAGCAAATTTTGTTTTTGATTTGGAAGACGGAATTAATTCTTTGGTTGCACAAGGTGGCACAAACTTCTCTGGTGGACAAAAGCAAAGGTTATCCATTGCAAGAGCAATGTACAAAGATGCAGAAATTATTGTCTTTGATGATTCTTTCAGTGCGCTTGATTATAAAACAGATATGACAATAAGAAAAAATTTGAAAAAAGTTTTTAAAGATAAAATTGTGATTATTGTTGCACAAAGAATTGGCACAATAAAAAATTCGGATAAGATTATTGTTTTGGAGCAAGGCAAAGTTGTTGGGTTGGGCAAACACCAAGACTTGCTTGATAACTGCCAAATTTATAAAGATATTGCCTTGTCGCAATTGGATAAGGAGGAACTCTAAATGAAAAAGCAAAGTAACAAAAGTTTAAAAAAGAGCCTTTCTTATTTCAAAAAATACGTACCAATTTTTGTTGTTTCGTTTGTCTTTGCCATTGTTGGCAGTGTGATGACAATCATTGGCCCATCAAAGATTAAAGATTTAACCAATGTAATTACAGACGGCATTTTGTTGCCAGCAGGCATCGATATAGGTCTGTTTATAAGGACGGCTGTGTTGTTGGTTGTTTTGTATGCTGTTGGCGCTTTGGCAAGCGTTATTCAATCTTTTATAACTGCAACGGTAACACAAAAGATGTCAAAAGAATTAAGAACAGATATTGATGTTAAAATCAACAAGTTGCCATTAAGTTATTTTGATACAAACACGGTTGGAGATTTGTTAAGCAGGGTAACCAACGACGTTGACACCTTGGCACAAGCACTTGGCTCCAACTTGGCAAACATAGTAAGTTCCATCACACTGTTTGTTGGTGTTGTAATTATGATGTTTGTAACAAATTGGATTTTGGCACTTGTAACCATTGCAACATCAACCTTGGGCATGATTGCATCAATGTCAATTTTAAAGCATTCACGCAAATTATTTTCTGCAAGACAAAAATATATGGGCGTTGTAAATGGTCATGTTGAAGAAACATACACAAACTATAAAATTGTAAAATCCTACACTGCAAGTGAAATGGAAAAAACAAAATTTAAAAAAGAAAGTGGAAACATTTATGACGTAACATGGAAAGCACAATTCTTGGCTTCCAGCATGGGTCCAATTTTCAGTTTTGTTGGCGATTTGGCATACGTATTGATATTTGTTGTTGGTGTTTCAATAATCATTAATGGTGCAGTTGGTGTAACCTTGGGTACGTTGATGAGTTTTGTAATTTATGCAAAATTATTTTCTCAACCTTTAAGAACTTTGGGTCAATCCATGAGTTCAATTCAACAGGCAGCAGCAGCAAGCGAAAGGGTGTTTGAGTTGTTAGAACAAGACGAACTTGAATCGGAGCAAGACAAAACCACAACTTTAAGCAAAGTTAAAGGCAACGTAAATTTCAACAATGTAAACTTTTCTTATGTTCCAGGCAAAACAATAATAAACAACTTTTCAGCATCTTTAAAAAAAGGACAAAAAGTTGCAATTGTTGGTCCAACAGGCGCGGGCAAAACGACCATTGTAAATTTACTTATGCGCTTTTACGAAGTTAACTCTGGCTCAATTTCCATTGATGGCGTCAATACAAAAGATATAACAAGAGAAAATGTGCACAATTTGTTTGATATGATTTTGCAAGATACATGGTTGTTTAAAGGCACAGTTAGAGAAAATCTTGTTTTCAACAAACAAAATGTAACAGAAAAAGAGTTGGATAAAGCATGTAAGGCAGTTGGTTTAACAAGTTTTATTGCAACTTTGCCAAACAAATACGATACAGTAATTGATGGCGAAAGTTCATTATCCGAAGGTCAAAAGCAACAAATGACAATTGCAAGGGCAATAATAAGAAACGCACCATTGTTGATATTAGATGAAGCCACTTCAAACATAGATACAAGAACAGAATTGGCAATTCAACAAGCCATGGATAATTTAACCAAGGGCAGAACATCTTTTGTTATTGCACATCGCCTTTCCACAATAAGAGATGCAGATGTAATTTTGGTTATGGATAAAGGCGACATTGTTGAAATGGGTACACATAAAGAATTGCTTGCAAAAAATGGCTTATATGCAAACATATATAACAGCCAATTTGCCAAAGTTTCTTAACCCAAAAATCTTTAAGTGTAGTAAAATAAAAAATCTGCATAAAATATATTAAAACGTGCAGATTTTTCTTGCATTTTATTTGGGAAAAAGGTTGACATTAGGGAACATATTTGTTATGGTAGAAGTAGAAATAAGGGAGGACTTATGACAAAATTTTTAAAAAGAACATGTTTGGTTTTGGCACTTTTGTTGTGCTGTACCTTTGTGTTTGTAGGTTGCGGACCAGAGGAAGATGTTGATGCAACACTTTATAAGTTAAGATTATCTGCAGATATAAATCTTACAGAAACACAAAAAGCAGAATTAAAACCAACACTTGCCTTTAATGAAGATGGTACAGGTTCAAGAGATGAATATGAAATTGAGCAATTAGAAAAGAAAGGCGCAGATGTTTCAAAAGCTGGCACATCTGATTTAGATGAAAATGGTAAGTTTTGGTATTTCTTTGATGGAGACCCAATGTTTATTGATGCACCAACAGTGCAAGGATATGTTTTTAAAGGTTTTTATTACAAAAACACACCAACCACAGGTACCCATACATACAAAAAATATTATTATGATAATGATGGCAACTTACACACTACAAGATGGAACATGGAAAACAAAGAAGTCGAATTGGTTGCACACTATGAAAAATTTGAATACGTAATCAATTATGGTTTAGATGTTCTTGAATATGGTGTTGGCGATAACCCTGCAAATGGATATCTTTATGATGACATGTCAAAAGAAATAACATTGAATGACCCTGTTGCACCAAAAGGTAAATCCTTTGTTAGATGGTATTGCAATTTGGGGTATGGCAAGACAAAAACTGTAACAACATTGCCACGTGAATATGATGAACGTGAAGAACTTGTATATGCTACTACAAATGGATATGCAATAACCTTGTTTGCAGAATATGAAGATGAGTATTATGCACTTCCTACAATCACAGTAAAAGATACTGATGGGAACACAATTACACTTAAGGATGAAGATTTAAACATAACATTAAAAGATAGCACTGGAACACCTATTACTGAGCCGGTAGACAGTTACAAATATGGCACAACCATTAGTGTACGTGTAAATGATGGTGGAATAATAGGCTATGAATTAGATGGCATTTATGTAAATGATGCAAAACATACTAACAACCCTTTTGAAAACCACATCCTTGAAGAAAATGACAAAATAGAAATCATACTTAAAGCAGAACTTTGGAATGTTTTCTTCCACTTTAATAAAGATTCAATTTCTTCTAGTTTAGGTGACGTATGCAGTGATATGACAATTTCAGGTGTTTCAACATACGTTGATAATGTACTTGCTTCATCTGCTACAACATTAACTGAAAGCAGTGCAGAAAAGGTAAAGGCAAATTATAACACAAGTTTTACAGTACGTTTCAAATTACAATCTAATTTAAGTTTTGACAAATTGTTAATATTTGAAGATGAAATTACTCCAACTCAAAATGGCGAATACTATGAATTCACATACACTGTTGCTGGTCAATGTTATCCTGAAATTTATTTGTACGTTGTTGCAGAATAACACAAAAAATCTAACCAATTTGGTTAGATTTTTTTGTTGCAAATTATTCTTTACAAATTATGTGTTGTGGGGCAGTGGAGTTGTTAAGCAAAACGTCTTTTATTGCAGTTGGGCGGAAATCTATGTTTTTAAATTCTTCTTTTGTAACCCACTTAAATTCCAAATGTTTCATTACGCCCTTATCATTTTCTTCCACACTATAATCGGTTAAAGGTAAATTTTCTTGTGTTTCAACAACATAGTAAAAACCAAGTTCATGAAAAGTTTTTGCAGTGTTATCCGAAAAAAAGTTTTCCATAACAACCAAAAGTTTTTCATTTTTCGTGGTTACGTCAACTTCTTCCTTCATTTCGCGCCTAAGGGCAGTTAAAGTATCTTCGCCAAGTTCAACATGTCCACCTGCCAAACAATAAAAATCATTACCCTCAATTTTTTGAATTAAAAATTTGTTTTCTTTTTTAATAATTCCGCAAACACGGAAGTTGAATTTGCCTTGTTTATTTTTAATTTCTATATCCATTTTATTTTCTCCTTTAAGAAATTTGTGATTGTTTTTGCAATTTTTCAATTTTTATCCATTTAATAAGTCCAATAAGATTCATTATTAAATACATAACAGAAGTTATAAGGATAAGTTCAATATGAATTGAATTTGTACAAAGTTTAACAATCCAAATAGAAAAATCCATTGCACTATTTAATAGAAATAAATACCAAGATTCTCTAAATCTTAAACTTACCAACACAACAGCCGAAATGTTTATTATTTGACTAAAACTATCCATCAAGGGCAATTCTTGTGTTGGAATAAGTGAAAGCAGGTAAGAGATTAACAAACTTACTAATATAATACCAACGCAAAGAAGACTTGCTTTTTTCCATTTCAAACTTTGCATGGTAACTTCTTCATTATTCTTATGCTTTATCCAATTAACAATTCCAACAATTTGTAGTGGGGTATAAACAAGGGCTGTAAAAATTGCAAAGCCGTATAGGTGATTTACACAGCAATCATATGAATATATTATGCTGAACAATATGCCAAAAATATAATTTTGCCATTTACCAGCGGCCATGTAATATGCACTGAGAAAACCAAAACACAAAGTTAATGGTCCAACAAAATAATCATTAAAAATGATGCCCAGACCGAAAGATACAATCAAGCCTAAACCAATTATTAAAATATTTTTATACTTGTTTTGCATTTAACAACCTTAATACTATTTGATTATAACACACAAAATTAAATTTTGCATGTAATTGTCAGGTGTTAAACAAAAAACCAACCGTTTGGTTGGAGTTTTTTGTTGCGTTAATTAAAAGATATAATCTGGGCCTTGATATAATTCGTCCAAAGCATACATATATGCAGGGATAAATGTTTCCATGTGTGAATACAATTTATCATTTACAAGGTCTGTATACGTGTATTCGTATTTAGCAACACGGTTAAGTGTGCCAGAAGAGGTATATTCATCGCTTGTATAAGTTACAAGTTGTTTGTTGCTGTTATAATTGTAGGAATACAAAATGCTGTCTTTAAACTTACTTGTACGTTCATTATATTCTTCATGTTTGCATGTGGCAATCAAACCGTTGTTGTCTAATGTTGTGGAAACTCTTTTTTCTTCAACATATTGTTCTTCGTCTACGTCCCAATTAGATTTGGTGTATTTGGTTAAAACACCATTTTGGTTTGCTTCAAAAATTGATTTATGCGCTTCAGAAATTGCTGGTGCAGGTTGACGGTATATTGTTTCGTCGTGTACAATGTTACCAAAGGCATCTTTTCCAATTATGAATTGATTGTGATAATTTTCACCAAAGTACACATCTTCCGTTTCGTAAGTTATGTTATTTTCGGTTTTGAATGATGTTTCGCTGTGGCAATCTTCAACCCAATCTTCAAAGTCTTCGTCCCAAATGTAACTATAGCAAATAACTTTGTTATTGTTGTAATCATAACTGTCTTTAGCAATCAAAATCAATTTGTGGTCAGCAGAGCCGTTATCTTCATAATATTTTACAATTGAAATTGAATCAACTTCGTTGTATTCATAAGTTATTTTGTCACTTTCATACGTCTTGGAATCATTTTCAAAATCACACCTTGTTGTAGTTTGACTTACAATCAAGTTTTTGCTGTTATAGTTCACTGCTTTAGATTCGTAAAAGACATAGTCATTGGCCGTTTCGTCGAATTCATAGCTGGTTTTTACGTAACTTCCATGGTCGCCATAGGTCAAGGTATATTTTCTATTAAAACTTACAGATTCATTTTCGCCACTAATTTCAGTGGACTTTTCATAATAAGTTAAGGCAGTAAAATTTTGGTTGTATTCCCACCTTTCAACGTCCACACATACAAGTTCGCCGTTGCCTTCTTCATCGTAGCAATTTCTTGTTAAAGTGTAGCCCAACAAATCGTCATCATAAGTGTAAGTTGTGGAATAAGCCAAGTAACCTTCTGGATTTACGTCATAATAGTAAACCTTTTCTGTTGCAGGCAAATAAAGTTTGTTTTTTGGACTTTCTGGTTGACAACAACCAACAAACAACAAAGGCACAATTAATAATATAAATAATAACTTTTTCATTTTCATATTTTTATTATACCACATTCTTTATTTTTTTGCATAATGTTTTTTTGTTTTTAATGTTGAAAAATTGTGTATTATTCCAACAGGTTTTTTACATTAAATTTTGGATTAGATTGAGACAAAACTGCATTAATATGGTATAATATTATTGATTTAAGGAGATATTTATGAAGCGCAAAAACTTTTTAAAGATATTTTCATTGTTATTTGTTCTTTGCTTATGTTCAACATTTTTTGTTGCATGCAACAATAAAGAACCAATTTTTTATACTGTAACTTTTGTTTATGATAATGGCACAGAAAATAGCACAATAGAAGTTGAAGAAGGCAAATTGTTGCAAAAACCAACTGACCCAAGCAAAGTTGGTTACATATTTGATGGCTGGTATATTGACGACTTTAAGTGGGGTTTTAATTTTGTTCATGTTATGGACGATGTAACTCTTACTGCACATTGGGTACCAAAAGAACTTCAAGTAACCTTTGTTTATGATAACGGCGTTACGGAAAATCAAGTTGTTGATGTTTTGGGTGGCGAAAAGGCAACATGCCCAATTGCACCGGTTAAAGCAGAATATGATTTTGCAGGTTGGTTTAATGGCGAAACAGAGTGGAACTTAAGCGAAGATGTAGTTTTAATGAACACAACCCTTACAGCACATTGGACACCATCACCACTTCCATATTATACAATTACATTTGAATTGGACGATGGCAGAACATATGAAACAATTCGTGCACAAAAAGGTAGCACAATATCATGCCCAACACCTGCACCAACAAAAGAATTTTTTGATGTTGAAGGCTGGTATAAAGACGACTTAAAGTGGGACTTTGATGACGACGTCGTGTCAGAAGAAATGACACTTACAGTGCATTGGAAACATCACGATTTCAATATTACATATGTAACCTATAATGCAGCACACAACAATCCAACAACGTTCAATCGTGGGCAAGAAAGCAAAAACCTTTTGCCTGCAGTTAAAGAAGGTTATAGTTTTGAAGGTTGGTATAAAGACACCAAGTATATAGAAGAAGTAACCGAACTTACACCAGACATAACAGAAGATTTAACTTTGTATGCTTGCTTGGCAAGGAGGTTTACTCAAGACAATATTAACTATTGTGAATACGGAATTAATCTTATTGCAAATGGGCCAGTTGAAGGATTTGAAGGTAACGAAATAACCTTAATTGATGGTTGCACAGAGATTGGTGAAAGGGCTTTTGAAAATCTTACTCGTTGCACAATATGTGCACCATCAACTTTAAGAAAAATTGGTTACTATGCCTTTAAGGGCGCAATAAACGTTAATCTTATTGGTGGAGAAAACGTAACAGAAATTGGCATTGGCGCATTTAAAGATTCATTGTATATCTCATATTCTTCAGATAAAGATTCGCGCGACTTTATATGGCCATCAGGCACAACAACAATGTATGAAAACACTTTTGAGCAGGCAGAATTACGTACACTTGTTCTTCCAAGCACACTTAATGAAATCCAAGGAGAATTTAATCCTGAAATGGTTGTACTTATGTATAACAACACATCAATCAATTTAGACGGTAAGGCAAGGACAATTGTTCATGCCGACGAGATTTTGGAAGATGATATAATCTATAAAATTGGAAAAGACACAAAAATTGCAGTTGGTTATTATATTGGCAAATCAGAACTCATCTTTGCTGAAGATTGCACAGGTATAGCAGAACAAAGTTTCCAATCTAACAGCCTTATTAGTACTGTATATATCACCAAAAATATAAAATTTATTGGTGTTAATGCCTTTGCAAACTGCGTAAATTTGAAAACGTTATATAATTTCAGTGATTTGGTAATAACAAAAGATTCAGTAGAATATGAATTTGCGCATAACTTGGATAACATTTATAAAGCAGAGTTCGAAATAATAAGTGGTGTAAAATATTTGCGTTATGACGAAGAAATGATTGCTGTTGGTTTGGAAGACAAATCAGTTAAAGATGTTGTTATAAACGCAAATTGCACATCAATTGGTCATACTGCTTTTGCAGAAACACAAATAGAATCTGTGGAATTTCTTGGCAACAAAGTAAAAACAATTTCTTATAGAGCATTTAGGAATTGCAAACAACTTAAATCTGTAACATTGAAGGAAGGTCTTGAAACAATTGAAGCAGATGCATTTTATGAATGTATTGCACTTGAAAGCATAAAATTACCAAGTTCTGTAAAAATTCTTAAGCAACAAGCATTTATTGACTGTTCCAACTTGAAAACTGCAATACTTAATGAAGGACTTGAAACAATTGAACAATGTACTTTCCAAGGCAGTGGTTTAACGTCAATTGTAATTCCAAATTCTGTAACAAGACTTGCAAATATGGTGTTTAGATATTGCCCACTTGAATCTGTAACACTTGGCACAGGCATCAAGACACTTGAAGCAGAAATTTTTGAAAGTTGTACAAAACTTACACGAATTGTAATTCCAGAAAACATAGAAGAAATTAAATATGGAGCATTCTTTGGCAGTGGTTTAACATCAATTGCAATTCCAAACACAGTAACAGTCATTGGCGAAAAGGTGTTTAAGAATTGCAAAAATCTTGAATCCGTAACTTTTGGTGATTATCCAAGCATTGAAGTGATTGAAATAGAGACCTTCTACGGAACGGCCATTACTGAAATAACGATACCACAAAGCATAACAGAAATTAAAGATGGAGCATTCTTTGATTGTGAAAATTTGAAAACTGTTGAAAATTACAGCACGTTAGAACTTACCAAGGGTGATGAAGGTAACGGTTATGTCGCTTTTTATGCTGACGAAGTCAACAATTATAACCTTTAATTTTAACAAAAAACCCTAACGTAATTTGTTAGAGTTTTTTATTGCCTTATTTTTGTTGTTCTTCCATGGCTTTTTGTGTTGCCGGAATTAAATCTGCAAAGTTAAGGATATATCTATATTTTGCATTAGATTCAACCATTTTGATTATTGCTTTTGTTTTTGCAAGTTGATATCCTTTTTCCAAGTGAGTTTTATCATTAATAATCATTTGGTAGCCTTTTTTGATGTTGTATGGTTTCCATTTAAGATTTTCAATTGAAGGGTCGCCGGTTGCGCAGAATGCAGCAATCATTTTTTGGAATTTTCTTGAAAGTTCAACTTCGTCCTTATCGCCGTAAGCACATTTGCCGTCAAAGTTACCAAACAGATAGAAACAATCCACAGCATGTGCAGCGCCAATACGTTCAAGTTCGCCGTCATAACTTTTGTCAAACACGTAGCAGAATTCTTTTCCACCACATTTGCTGTGAGTATAGGCTTGATAAATGTTGCCGGAGCAAAGAGAGTAGTCGTCCATATATTCACGGTTCAATTCTTGTTCTGTGGTATATCCAAGTTTTTTAACTTGTTTAATATATTCCTCATAGGCCTTTTTATATTTTCTGTTGCCACTTTTTGCAACCATTTCACTGCACACTTTACAAAGAGTATCAAAGAAAGGTTCATTAAAACCAAACAAACAAAGGTAATATTCAAACTCGTTGCTTGTGTGCCCTTGCATAACCGTAATATCACTTATGTTGCCATTGCGCCATTGTTTATATGGGTCTTTTGGCACAACTTTGCCATCGCCAACAACCAAGTTGTGAATAACAGAGTAGTTTTTGTTCCACCAGTTTGCCAATTGTTCAAAAGGAACTTTTTGCAAATCACTTACACTTATTGCATTGCGAATTGCAGGGGTTTTCCCTTCAACAGCAACTTCTGGGTTGCGTATTGCGTTTGGCAGAACTTTAGATTGTTCAATGGTGTTAAGTTGGTTGCAACCACCACTCATTGGAATTGCTTTGCAAAAATACTTGCGTGCTTCTTTTATTGTGCACAAAATGGAAACTGAACCACCACCAGCAGATTCACCACAGATTGTAACATTTTTTGGATTTCCACCAAAATATTTAATGTTTTTGTTTATCCAACGTAATGCTTGAATTTGGTCCAAAGTTGCATTACTTACAGATGTTGAATATGCCTTGCTATCTTTAAAGCTGGAAAGGTTAATAAGTCCCATAAAGCCAAAGCGATAGGTTATTGTAACAACAATCACGTCTGGGTTATAATGTGCAAAGTTAAAGCCGTCATAAAGTGGGTCAGAACTTCCACCAGAAATCCAACCACCGCCATGAATATAGACCAAAACAGGTTTCTTTTTATTTTTGTTTTTTGCATTGCTCCAAACGTTTAAGCACAAGCAATCTTCGCCTTGTGCATATTGAGATGCAAGTTCATGTTCGTCCCAACTTTGCAAACAGCTTTTTCCAAAATAAGTTGCATCAAAAATCTTGTTGGAACGTTTTGGTTCTTGTGCTTTTGCAAACCTTAATTTACCAACAGGTTGTTCTGCAAAAGGTATGCCTTTCCACACATTCACATCGTCTTCAACATTTCCTACAAACGTACCGTTTTGGCAGGTTACGTAAGGCCTTTTTGCAGGAATCTTTTTAAGTTCTTCATTTGTTCCAATTTCTGGCAGAGTGTATCTTTTTTGCCACTGTGCTTTTGTTCTGTAAATTGAATCAACAGTTTTCATATTTTCTCCTTATATATTAAAAGTATTATAACATATAATTTAATAATATGTATTAAATAAAATATATTATTTTTGCAACAAAAAACTCCAACCTTGTGGTTAGAGCTTTTTGAAATCTATTTCTTTTTTGTGAATTTATTAGATTTTAATTCAGCCAATTTTTCTTTTGCAAGATTAATTCTTTCCTTTGCTGCTTCAGGGTTTTCTGTTTTTGCTTTCTTTAAGGATTCAGAGATTTGTTTAAGTCTTTCAACTCTAATTTCGGATTGTAAACGTTCTTTCATAAGAGCATTCATATTTCCTTTTACACTTTCGTCTTCTTCAAGTTGATTACCATTTGCCTTCTTTTCAGCTTTTTCTCTTTTCTTTGCTTCAGCTTTTTCTTTTGCTTCAGCTTTTTTCCTTTCTTTTTCTTCTTTCTTTGCTTCGGCCCTTTCTTTAGCTTCGGCTTTCTTTCTTTCTTGTTCTTCTTTTTTGGCTTGTTTTTTAGCTTCGGCTTCTGCACGTTTTTCTTCTTTAGTTTTATTTTCTGCCTTTGCTTGTTTTTCTGATTCTGCCTTTGCTTTTGCATCGGCTTTAGCTTTCTTTTCAGCTTCGGCTTTAGCTTTCTTTTCAGCATCAGCTTGTTTTTTAGCTTCTGCTTTAGCTTTTTTATCAGCTTTTGCTTGTGCCTTAGCTTCGGCTTTAGCTTTCTTATCAGCTTTTGCTTGTGCCTTTGCTTCTGCTTTTGCTTTCTTGCTTAATTTTGGTTTTTTAGATGAATTTACACCAGCCACAATTCCAGCAATCAAGCAACCAAGGATTACTGCTGCACATGCTGCAACTGCAATCATTTCGCCTTGATTCAACAACAAAATGCGTTGTTCTTCAAACACTTCATTTTCGAATGTAGCAACGAAGTATAAACCTTCAATTTTTACTGAGCCATCAGCAATGCTTGCTTTTTCTTCATCTTCGTGACCACATCTGTTGCAATGTGCTTTTGCAATACATTCAGTTTTGTCTTTGCTCCATGTATATTCAACGCTGTCAGCATAATCGTGTCCTAATTTTGCAAGTTTACCTGCGCCAACTTTCCAAGCAGCCAAATCTGCAATTTCTGTTTCGCCGGCTGCATCTTCAAAGTGAGCTTGGCATACAGAACATTCATAGTAATTTTTCCAGCCATCTGCTGTACATGTTGCAGCTCGTCCGTTTACTTTTGTTAAGTGGTGACCTAATTTTTCAAGTTTACCAGCACCAACTTTCCAAGCAGCCAAATCTGTAATTTCAGTTTCGCCGTCTGCATCTTCAAAGTGAGCTTGACATACAGAACATTCATAGTAATCTTTCCAGCCGTCTGTTGTACATGTTGCAGGTTGTCCGTCAACTTTTGTTAAGTTGTGACCAAGTGCATTAATTCTGCCAGCGCCAACTTTCCAAGCTTCCAAGTTTGCAATTGGAGTAGTACCTGTTGCGTCTGCATAGTATGCATGACAATGTGAACATTCGTAGTAATCTTTCCAACCATAAGATGTACATGTTGGTTCTTTGCCTTCAACAGGTTGTAAGTCGTGGCTTAATTTGTCAATTTTACCATCGCCAACTTTCCAATCTTCCAAGTTTGCAATTGGAGTAGTACCTTCTGCGTCTGCATAGTATGCATGACAATGTGAAC
>CALCEI010000047.1 GCA_937900575.1 uncultured Clostridia bacterium | reverse complement strand
TTATTACTATACAAAAATATATTAAAAAGTGATTTTTTTAAAATATTATTAGTCCAATTGTATTAAGTTATGTGTGCAATTTGTTTTTATTCAAAATTTTTGTTAATATGATTCTGAACTAGTATACGGAAAAAAAATGACATTACTTGGGAAGAGTTATAAATCAGAAGATTGGCTAAATAAAGGTGGTTACACACTTCCTGTTGTTGTGACAAATAAACACGATGAAATTTCTTTGAAAAAATCTATCGTGATTTCTGTTTTACTTCACCCAACAACCGTATTTTTAGTTTGGTTAGGCTTTACAATTTTATTGTTATTAGGTTTTCATCTTAGTTTATTTGACAAGCCTGAACCAAAAATGCGTGATATAGAATTTGTTTTAGTTGACAAAGAAGATATACCGATTAACAAACATACAAAATACAGAGCAGACAGAAATTCTCGTGCAGGCGGCATTCACAATCCTAAAAAACCTGTTTCAATGCCAAGTCCTGAACCTGCAAAAGCTAAAAAACAAACTGTAAGTTCTGCTGCATCTGATTTACAAAAAATGATTCAAAAACAACAAAAACAAGTTGTTCAACAAGCTGTAAAAAAAGTTGAAAAACAACAACAGGCACCACAACCTAAACAAGTTGCAAAGCCTGTTGTAAAACAACAAACTCAACAAAGAGTTGTTCAACAACCTAAACAAATAGATGCACCAAAGGCTCTTGCACCACGTCCAGCTAGTACACCTAGCGCACCAAGAGTTGCACAAGTGCCAAAATCTAACTTCCAAATACCAACACCAAAAGTTGCAGCACCTAAGGTTGGACCTGCTCAAGGTGGACCTGTTGCAGGCACATCACAAGGTACAAGAGTTGGTGGAAGTGGAAGTTCATCAGGAACAGCTGGCAGAGGTTCAGCTGCACCAAGTTTTGCTCCTGCAAGAAGTGCTTATGGTGCATTTGAAGGACAGCCTGTTACACTTTCTGAAGATGAACAGCTTGATCAGGAAATAAAGAGTGCACAGGAACTCTTTGGTTCAATCTACGGTGACGAACATCGCTTTACAGTTGAAGACTGTACTTTTGAAGAATTGAACATTGAAGAAGACATAGCCTTAATGATAAGCACAAAAGGTGCAAACCCATGTGAGTTTGAAAAGATTAACGTTAAGGAAGGCGTTGAAGATTTCTATATTATTGAAAAAGACTATGATGACGCAGCAACAGAAGAAAAAGGTAAAATCAAGGAACTTAACTTTGAAAGCAATCTCAGTGACTTTGCAATGGTCGGTGCTGTTGTTGAAGATGTAAAGTACGATGAAAAAGCAGATTTCCGTTTCGTTTATGATGAAGAAACAACAGAACTTCCTTCTGAAGTACAGGAAAAAGTTAAGGAAGAGCTTGATGCAAAAGACGTTCAGTACACAGGTATTCTTGATGACAAAAATGTAATTTCTGGTTCAAAATATTACATCAGTTTTCCAAGAAATCTTTATCTTACTACTTTTGATGATATATGCATCTATTTCTTTACGAAAGAAAGTATTGAAGAAGCAACTGCAGACCCATATTCAAACAGATATGTTGTTTATGGAAGAAATGCCCTTAAAACAACAAATATAACTTATGATGAATTTGGCTGTGAACATTTTGATATTGTAAATGGATTATATATACCGTTTAATCCTGACAGAACTGTAGTAAAAGACTATCACGTTTATCAGAGAAGAAATGCTCAGGCAATTTCAGGTTTATATTTTGAATTAACTGATGATATAGAATCTTTATTTGATGATGAACCAGTAGCTGTAGAGGAATAATCCTCACAACAGATACAAACCATATTTAGAAAGGGGCTTCTGCACAGCGCAGAAGCCCCTTTTTTGTATACGCCCACAGATTTCACAGATTGACACTGATTTATTATGTCTTATAATTAACATAAGTGGATTATGTGAGGGATTTTTGTTTGAATTTATCTAAGAATAAGGAAGAAGTTAAAT
>CALCEI010000046.1 GCA_937900575.1 uncultured Clostridia bacterium | reverse complement strand
TTTTTGTTATGATAAGCAAGTACTTTAAAAAGCAAATCGTTTTGGGGGATTAGCTCAGCTGGCTAGAGCGCCTGCCCTGCAAGCAGGAGGTCATCGGTTCGAATCCGATATTCTCCACCATAAAACAAAACCAGCAACTTTGTTGCTGATTTTTTAAAAGTTTTATTGAGTTATGTTTACATAAAAATCAAGAAAAGTTTTAAAAATACTGAAAGGGGTTTTGTTTGGTTAATAAAGGTGGAAGGCATATATGTTCCAAAAATATATTCTCCACCACAAAACAAAACAGCAGAACATCTGCTGTTTTTTAATTTTTAAATTCAAGTTCACAAAACTTTGCATGCAAATTGTTTTTTATACATAAATCCACAAGTTCATCTTCATCAACAAATTTTTTAACTTGTCCACCAACATAAAACATAATATATGCTCCATTTTTAATTTTTTTAACTGCTTCAAACAATGTGACATCATCATCAATTTTAAGAAGTTTAATTTTTAAAAATCGCTTTTCTTTTTTCGTCTTAAATAAAGAAAATTTTACACTTCTATCCTGTCTGTTAAACAAAAAGAAGAGTGCAAAAAGCAAAAAATAAAAATTAATGTTTTGTAAAACAACACTCACAACAAAAGCAATAAAAAACCCTATGCCAATACTCCATTTTATAATGCCATTTAAAATGCTGTAAACTTTGTTGTTTTTTATTAAATTTCTAAACAATTTGCCACCATCAAGTGGATATATTGGCAACAAGTTAAACACTGCCAAAACAAAGTTGCACAAACAAAAAGTTTTAAGGGCTTGGTAGCATATTGGCCACAACCAAAAAGCACCCAAACAAACAACGCAAATTGCAACATTACAAATTGGTCCAGCAAGATTAATTAAAAATGCATCTCTGTCTTCAATCTTATCTTCCATTTCAACAGAAAAACCAAAAATATCAAACCTGAATTGCTTAAGTTTGTAGCCCCTGCTCTCTGAAACAAACACATGTGCCAATTCATGCAAAAAAAGTGCCAAAAGGTAGTTAAAAATAAGTAAAAATTTATTAAACAGTATGGATATAATTAAAAGTAAAATTGCCCAAACTGACACCTTAATTTTCTTCATAAACTAGCATATTAGATAAGGCATAAATTTATCACACAGTTAAGGCAAAGTTTTCATAATTTTAAGTCTATCGCCCAACGTTTCAACCCCAATTTTATACTTATCTCCCACCAAATTAATGTCAATTTTTATATCATTATATTCCACTTCAAAATAGTTGCTTATAAGGTAAAAGAAATCCGATTTTATAACTTCAATAAGGTATTTTGGATTGGTCTGTTTGTCCTTTTTCATCATTTCATTAAGTCGTTTTGTAATATCCATTTTGCCCCCTAAATTGTGCGTTTCAAGGCACGTTTAATTGTGCCCCAAAAACCACGATATTTATAAGTACAATCAAACAATTTCTTTTCGCCACTAACCACATTATTCGTCAAAATTTCAAAGGCTCTGTTAACTGCAATTTTGTTGTTGCTTATATGCTCACTTCGGCTTGTGATAACGTTATCGTCTTCTGGTATAACCCCACCAAATTCAATGCCCAAAGTTTTGCCAATATCATATACGTCAATCATCACTTTATCTTGTATTAAATCACCACGAGCACGGTTAACAATAAAACGTTTGTTAAAAATTTCGTAACTAGATAGAATTGTAACCACTTTATCTGCATCTCTTATGCTACTTAAATGTGGTGTTGTAACAACCAATGCTTCGTCGGCGCAACTTACGGCACGTTTAAACCCTGCATCAATACCTGCAGGGCAATCAATAAGCACAAAATCAAACATGTGGCTTAATTCGTCCACAACTTGCTTAATTTGACCAAGTTGAATTGCAAGATTTTGGTTTAATCCACCACTTGAAAGCAAATATAAAAGTGGGTAGCAATCATCTTGCACAAGTGCTTCCTTAACTCTGCACCTATGTTCAATAACATCAAGCATGGAATACACCACTCTATCTTCCATATTCATAACAACATCAAGGTTGTTTAAACCAATATCCATATCAATCAAACATACTCTAAAATTTTTGCTTGCCAAATGTAAACCCAAATTTGCTGTGATTGTAGTTTTGCCAACTCCACCTTTGCCAGACGTTAAAACAATAACTCTACCCATACCTGCCTCCGATATCAAATTAGCACAAATTGATGCAAGAAAAAATAAAAAAACAGGGCAAATTTTAGTTTCGGCATAAATAGACCAAAATTTGCACCAGAGTAAGAAAAAAGAAGGTATAAAACCTTCTTAAATTTCAATTTTTAAAAATTCTTTGTTGTGAGAAAGCAACTTACCTGCGCCCAAAATTACGCAATCTGCTGGGTCTTCTGGCACAATAATTTTCATATCAAGTTTCTTTTTTGCATATTCGTATAAACCTGCAATGCAACTTGCACCACCAACAAACACAACTCCTGTGTTGTAAACTTCTTTTGAAATGTCTGCAGAAATATCTTTAAACACTTCACCAACAAATTTAAGAATTGCATCGTATACGTTTACAAGCGCAACTTTAACTTCACTTGCTGTAATAACCTTGTTTTCAAACTTGTTTGCATCGTTCAAACCTGTGTATTCAATATGATTGGAATCTCTATCATAAAGTGATGCAATTTCATTTTTAATGTTTTCACAAGTGAGTTCGGAAACATGCAAATTGTGGTTATCAAGCACAAAAGTTGCAATGCTCTTATCCATATCTTGACCACCAATATAATACATACGGCCAAAACTGAAATTAAATTCATTAAGAACAGAAATGTCAGTTATATATTTGCCAATGTCAACCACCATGATGTGAGATTGTGGGTCCAAATCCAAACTTGTTTGCACACAAACACTGTTTTGCACAAATTCAACTTTGTTAACGCCAGATTCGTGCAACACACGTTTAATAAGCAACAATTGGTCGTGACTTAAAGCACAAGGCACAGCAACAAGTGCAGATAAATTTGAAAGCATGAATTTATCTTGAATTACGTCAGCCAAAATTTCGCTAATCAACACAACAGCCATCTTTTCGTTTACAATTTCGCTGTTTACAATTGGTTGATAAACATTAACTTGGTCGGTTTGTGAATGAAACATCTTTTCTGCACGCTTGCCAATTGCTTTAACTTTGGTTTTGCCGTTTGTTTCAACAACTGCCAAATATGCTGGTTCTTTTGCAATTATTCCAACACCTTTTCTGTAAATAATAATTTCATTACTGCCAAATTTTATTGCCAAATCAATATTAAACATATTGTTTACCTCTTTTTTTATAAAATTTGTAAATTTTTACCATAAACTTTTTTAAAGTCGCCAGCAATTGACATTGCTTGACTTATTTCCAAGGTTGCATCTTTTTCAACATTGGTCTTTAAAATTACTGTATCACCAAGCACATCACAAGAGATGTCTTTTACGGCATTTGAATTTGTGATGTTAAGCATGGTTGCCAATTTAATTATTATTGCCAATTTTTTAACTGCGTCCAAATCTTCGTCAGTTACAAGGTCTTTATAACGTATCCATTCTGTAAGGCTGAAATCATCAATATTTTGACTGCTTGCAACAAAGGCTGCCAAAACAATATCTTTTTGACTTGCACCATAAATGTTGCTGTTTAAAATTACTGGGAAGTTATTTTTTGTGTAGTTTTCAAAAGAAATACGTTTGCCTGCCATACACATACTTGCAGCAATTCTTAGCACTTTAACATAAGGACGTGTAAGTTTATGCAAAACTTTAAGTTGTTTGTAAAGAATAATAGCAAGTTGATAGTTACTATCAATATTGATGTTTGTTGGATAAAATTCATTAATTGAACTTAAGGAATAGCCCAAAATATCAAGCAAAGGCTTTTCGCCTGTTTGCATCAACAAATTTTTTGCAACAATGCCGTACATTTCGCCATTTGTGGAAACTTTAATTGCTGTGTGAGCAAATTCGTTATAGCAAGCCTTAATAATTGCAAGGCCAACTGCAACGACGTCTGCACGTTTGTCTGAAATGCCTTTAAGTTTTTTTGCTTTATCCAAATCCAAACCATGAATTAAATCATAAACATTGTGGAAACTCTCGTTTGTAACTTCATAGTTGTGTGCAACGTCAATTGGATAGTGTGTTGCACGTCTTGAAAGTTTACCAAGTGAAGCGAAAATCTCACCAACACCAATAATTTCGGATTCTTCGTCCAAATTGTAAAGCCAACTTAAGTTTTTAAGTTCTTTTGTTATTGTTTCAACAACCTTATCCATCATTGCGCCCATTGAAGCGCTTTCGTTGGATTCCAACATGCTTAATGCACCATAAGGTAAACTTACGCTATCCACAATTGCACGCCTGTTAAACCTTACAAGTTCGGTGGAATAATCTCCCACTTGAATGATGACACCACGTGTCATTGCAAAGGAATACATAATTGCACTGTGCAAAGCAGAAACTTGTTCTTCTGTTGTTAAAACTTTGAAATACAAAGAAACAGTTTTGTAAATTTCATCTAAGAAGGCAATTTGATTTCTTGCCTTGCCCAAAACAGAACTTGCATAACAAATTGTATTTTCAATCTTTTCATTATCAACAATCTTCTTAAAATTTTTAAGCACAGATATTGTTTCTTGAATGCGTGCTGGTTTAATGTAACCATCACGTTCCATATCTTGTGTAATTTTTACCGGCTCAATAATTTGTTGTTCGGTTGTAAAAAATGTTGAATCTGTATATTTGAAGATTGTAAGTTTAACATCATTTACACCAAGTTCAAAAACTGCTAACTTATTCATAAATCTAAAATCCTCTCTTTTATTTTACACCATACTTTTAGCACTTATTTAAGATATAGTCAATACCTTTTTTAAAAATTTTTTTAAATTTTTTATAATTTGTTTTTGCCCTTATTTTAAGTATAATTTTAACCTTTTTAATTCTTTTTTATTGTTTTTTTATGTTTTTTAATAAATTTTATTGATTTTTTCAATATAAGTTAATTTAAATTAGATTTTATTTTTATTTTTTCCTTTATAAAAAACAAAAAATACATAAACTTTTTTAAATTTTAGACATTGACAACTCAACATTGTTGTGGTAAAATCAAAACATAAGGTGGATGTATGGCAAAATATAATTATGATGGTTGCGTTAATTTTATTGCAGAAGTACTTGAAGTTAAACAGACAGATTTAGGCACAATTGATAAATCTGAAATTATTTCAACTGTAGCGGCAGTTTTTGATTCATTGCAAGTTACCGAACAAATTGCAGTAAGCAAAAATTTTGATATTATGCCAAAATATAAATATATATTTTAAAAAAAGTTAAAAAATAAAAAGTATTGTTCCGCAAATCATAAGAAGATGTCGCAAAAAATTAAGTCCAATATTTCAAACATTGGTTGATAAAATGGATGGTTTAACATTATAAACAAAAAATTGGCAATCGTGCCAATTTTTTTAATCTAAAAGTTTTGTAATTGTCTCTTCAAAATTTGCAAAAGCAGTATTGGTGTAATCTGGTGCAACTTTAAACACCAATTCTTGTTTTGTAATTGGGTGCACAAATTCCAACTTATACGCCCACAACCCAAGGTTGCCAACATTGGTTTTGTCTCCATACTTAAAGTCTGCAAAAATTGGAGTGTTAAGTTGTCCTGACATTTGCACACGAATTTGGTGGCTTCTGCCAGTAAGCAAATTTACATCAATAAGTGAAATTTTGTTTTTTGTTTCCACAACATTATATTCCAGCACTGCTTCTTTGCTTCCTGCTTCCAATTTTGGTGCAATACGCACAGTGTTTGTTTTTTCGTCCTTCTTCAAATAAGTTACCAGCCTATCACTTACAATTTGTGGCCTTCCGTTTACAA
>CALCEI010000045.1 GCA_937900575.1 uncultured Clostridia bacterium | reverse complement strand
ACGGATAGCACGGCAGTTTCCGGAGCTACAAGTGGAGGTTCAAATCCTTCTGGGAGCACCAAAGCCAACTTTTGCAGTTGGTTTTTTTGTTGCATAAATTTTGCTTTTGTACAAACACTAAAATCGAGGTGAAATATGAAAAAGAAATTTATTGCCACAATTTTGGTTGTTGCTTTTGTTGTGCTTTGTTCAGGTTTTTGCATTGCACCAACTTTTTGTGTTGACGAAAATGCTTGTAGGTCAAGCGTGCTTATTGAAAGGAATTCGGGCAAGGTGTTGTGTGAAAAAGATGCGCACCAAAAATTGCCAATTGCAAGCGTAACAAAACTTATGACTGTTTTGCTTGTGCTTGAAGATATTGATGCAGGCAACATCGGTTTAACAGATAAGGTTATGGTTAGTGAAAACGCAAATGGCATGGGTGGTAGTCAAATATTTTTGGACGCAAACGAAGAATACGTGCTGGAAGATTTGTTAAAGTCAGTTATTGTTGCAAGTGCAAATGATAGCAGTGTGGCTTTGGCAGAATATGTTGCAGGAAGTGAAAATAATTTTGTTAAAAACATGAACACTCGTGCTTATGAATTGGGCATGGCAGACACACACTACGCAAATGCAACCGGACTTCCCGCCGTTGATGGATATTCTTCTGCATACGACCAAGCAATTTTACTTTCTAAAGTTTTGAATTATGATTTATTTAAACAATTTTCAGCCATTTGGAACGAAGATTTTGTTCACCCAAGTGGACGCACAACTCAAATGACAAATACAAATAAATTAAGCAGATTTTATTCTGGCTGTCTTGGTGGAAAGACTGGCTCAACTAATGAAGCCAAGTGCTGTTTGGCTGTGGGCGCAGAAAGAAATAATATGCAATTAGTTTCCGTTGTTTTGGGTGCAGATACAAGCAAATTAAGATTTTCAATTGCAAGCGACTTGTTAAACTATGGCTTTGCAAATTATGAAAGTAAAACAATTTTCAGCGCACAAGATGTGGAAAACAAAACAATTGCAATAAAGGGTGGCAACAGGTCAACACACATTAAACCGGAAAAGGAATATACTTTGGTAACCGAAAAAGACAAAGATGTAAATTTTGCATTAAATTATAACTTACCTTCCAATTTAATTAGTGTTGAGGCAGGACAAGTTGTTGGCAATGTTGAAATTGTTATTGACGGTGTGGCAGTAGAAACAATCAACTTGCTTGCAACCGAAACACACGAAGAAGCAAGTTTATGGGATTATTTCAAAGAAATTTTATAATCAAAAAAGGCAAGGGCAATGGTTTAAAAGCACTTGCTTTTTTCTTGTCTTTATGTTACAATGTGGCAGTTAAAAGAAAATTTTAACGTACCACAACAAAATTTAAGTCGCATTTAATTTGTTGTGTCCTTGCCTGAAAACAGGCCAAAAGTCCATAAGGAGGTAAGTATGAATAACTATGAATTGATGTACATCATTCCAAGTCAATCAACAGACGAAGACAAAGAAGCCCTTATTGCTCAAGTTAACGGCATGATTGAAAAAGATGGTGGCAAAATTGAATCAGTTGAAAGAGTTGGTAACAAAAAACTTGCTTACGAAATTGAAAAACAACACGAAGGTTTTTACGTTTTGGTAAATTTCACAGCAGATTCCAAAGTTCCAAACAAACTTGGTTCATTGCTTGCAATTACAAACAATATTTTAAGATACATTGTTGTTGCAAAATAATTTAACGCTAAAGTTTTAGCAGACCTAATAAGGAGAAATTTATGAATAAAGTATTTTTAATTGGTAATTTAACACGTGACCCTGAACTTACAACAACCCCAACAGGTGTTTCTGTTTGCAGAATGGCAATTGCTGTTTCAAGAAGATTTGCAAACGCAGAAGGCACAAGGGAAACAGATTTCTTTAATGTGACAGCATGGAGAGGCAATGCCGAAAACTGTGCAAAATTCTTAAAGAAAGGTAACAAAGTTGCAGTTACAGGTTCAATTCAATTAAGAAATTTTGAACGTGCAGACGGAACAAAAGGCCTTGCTGTTGACGTTGTTGCAGACGAAGTTGAATTTTTGTCTCAACGTAACGATGGCGCAGAAGGTGGTTCTGTTGCAGTTGATGGTGGAGTTAATGCATCACAAGAACCGGTTGCAGATTTACAACCAATCAGTGATGACGATTTACCATTTTAATTAAACAAAAATAGATAAAGGAGAAATTAAATATGGCAGAAGCAGAAATTGAAGTAAAAGCAACAGAAGCAGTTGAAGAAACAAAAGCCCCTGTTGACAAAAAGAAATTCTTTAAACAACATAGACCAATGAGAAAAAAGGTTTGTGCATTCTGTGAAGATAAAAATTGCAAAGTTATTGATTACAAAGACGCAAACAGATTGCGTAAATATGTAACCGAAAAAGGCAAAATTTTACCACGCAGACAAACAAACGTTTGTGCACGTCATCAAAGAGAATTGACAGTTGCAATCAAACGTGCAAGAAACATTGCATTATTACCATTTGATGGTGACTAAGAAAAATAAAAAAGAGTTCGATTTGAACTCTTTTTTTGTGACTAAATTTAATTTAACACAATAAATAAGTCGTAAATTTCTTGTCCACCTTCAATTTCGTAAACTTCCAAGGCTGGGTATTTGCCATGAATGTAGGACAAGGTCAATTCTTTTTCTGCACTGTCCATACCCTTACCATAAATCAACACGCAATAATCTTTTGTTTCTGGGTGCAATTTATTAACAAGTTCATAAATTGTCCTTATTTTTGTTGGAGTTGATGTAAGCATAGTTTTACCACTTATTGCAACATAGTCATCTTTTGTTACATTTATATCGCCAACTTTTGTTGTACGAATTGCACGTGTAATTGCACCACTTTCTGTGATTGTAACCGCTTCTTTTAAGTTGTTTAAAATTTGGTCAACGTCGTCAGAACTATAATCAAGCAAGGATAGGGCAGCATAACCATCGCCAATGCTTCTGCTTTCCACAACATAAATCTTGGAAGACTTGTACATTTCTGCTGCTTGGTTTGCTGTTAAAATAATATTACTGTTATTTGGCAACACAAACACAATTTCTGCATTTGTTTGTTCGAATGCGTTTATAAATTCTTCAGTTGAAGGATTATTGGTTTGCCCACCATTAATAACAACGTCTGCACCGAAGTTTTTAAACGTTTCAATAAGTCCTTCGCCGGTTGCAACTGTAACAAGACCAAAACGTTTACGTTCTGCTTTGTTTGCAACAACAGGTTGGAAATTGTTTTGAACATTTGCTTCATTATGTTGAATTGTCATGTTTTCAATTTTAATTTTTAAGAATTCGCCAAATTGTTGACAATGTTGCAACAACTTATATGGTTCAAATGTATGTACATGAATTTTTACAACATAACCCGTTTGGCTTGCAACAATTGAATCGCCAATTGTGTTCAAATAGGCTTTAAGTTCTTCCAAATTGAATTTATCAACATCAATTTTGCTTTTTGTAAGTTGAAGCAAAACTTCAGAACAGTAGCCAAATTCAAGAACACTGTTTTCGTTGAATTTACTGTAATCAATTTCTTGTTGTTTACATTTTATTGGTTCAACAACACCAAAGTCTTTTCCGTGCAAACCTTTGTTGATGCCTTCATAGATATAGTAAAGCCCAGCACCACCACTATCAACAACTCCGGCTTTTTTAAGCACGTCCAATTTGTTTGGAGTGTCTTGCACAGACTTGTTTGTTGCATTCAAAAGTTCAACAACAAAGTTTTCAACAGTTGTGTTTGCATCAACAAAATCACGCACATATTCGTAACCTTCACGTGCAACTGTTAAAATTGTTCCTTCTGCAGGTTTGTCAACTGCCAAATATCCACGTTTAACACCTTCGCCCAAAGCAAAGACAAGTTCACTTATTGTTAAGGATTCTTTATCTTTTATTGCTTCAGCAAAACCGTAAAACAGTTGTGAAAGGATAACACCAGAATTTCCACGTGCATTTAGCAACATGCCTTCTGCACACTTGCTGGCAATTTCACCCACATTGTTACTTTCAAAATTTTCTATGGCACAATACCCACCACCGAGTGTCATGCCCATATTGGCACCCGTATCTCCATCTGGAATTGGAAAGACGTTTAATTCGTCCACAATTTTTGCATTTGCATGCAAATTGTTGTGTGCAAATTTAACAAAATCTTTAAACGTGACGCCATCAATTATATTATTCATTTGTTTCTCCTAAACTTGTTTCTTGTGTAATTGCATCTGCAATGCTTGTACGTAAGGAAGATTTTTCCATGTTGTATGCTTGTTCAATGCAGTGGAAAATTGAAACTGCCTTGCTTGAGCCGTGGCCCTTTACAATTGTTTTTGCTGCACCGAGCAATACTGCACCACCATAGTTGTTATAATCCATGAAATCTTTTGCTTCCATAATGTCTTTTTTAAGGAATAAAGCACCAATTTTTGTTTTTAAACTTTTTGTGCAGATGCCTTTAACCATTTTTAACATTTCCAAACATGCACCTTCAGTGGATTTTAACAATACGTTGCCTGCAAAACCATCACAAACAACAACATCGTATTTGCCTTTTAACAAATCTCGGCTTTCCATGTTGCCAACAAAATTAATTTGTTTGCTGTTTTTTAAAATTTTGTAAGTTTCTTTGCGCAACATGTCGCCTTTTTCTTCTTCCACACCAACATTCAAAAGTGCAACACGTGGACTTTCTATGTTGTAAGTTTTTTGTAAATATAAACTGCTCATCAATGCAAACTGACTAAGTTGCAAACTGTCGCAATCCACATTGGCACCACTATCACAAATTCCAACAATTTTTCCGTTCATGGTTGGTAAGATAGGGCAGAAGGCAGGGCGTTTAACACCACGTATACGTCCAACTTTCATAACAGTACCTGCCAAAATTGCACCGGTTGAGCCGGTTGAGACAAAAGCATTAACAGTGTCGTCAGCATGCATAAGTTCAAAAGCTTTTACAATTGAACTGTCTTTCTTCTGTCTTATGGCAATTGTTGGTTGGTCGTTGCATGTAATTTCTTCTGTTGCGTTTAAAAATTCAACACGGTTGGCATCATAAGTGTAGTTTGTCAATTTTTCTTTAATAACACTTTCATTACCTGCAAAAATAACATATAAATCTTCAATTGAATTAAGTGCTTTTACTGCACCTTCAATGTTTGCGTCAGGGGATAAATCTCCACCAACAGTATCAACAATAACTTTAATCATTATTTTTCACCAATCCTTTTAACGTAACATCTTCTGCGTTTATGTAACACGCTATCAAACGCTTTCCATTGATTTTGAATGCTTAAATTATCTTCCAAATTCAAATTTGTTTCTGCATATTCAACTCCACCCGTTGTAAGCATATCCATAATGTTGCCAATAAGTGCACTGCTTATTCCTTTTTGTGCATATTCAGGCAAAACGCCAATCAAAGCCAAATCAATAACTTTTGGTTTGTGTTTTGAACGTAAAATTTTAAAGATGGTAGGTAGTGTTAAATGTCCACCAGATTTTTGCACAGCACGTGCAATTGATGGAAGGCACATGCCAAAGCATACAACTTTTTCATTTTCATCACAGATTACTGTTACATAACGTGTATCCATCAACAAAGTGAAGTTGCTAATCATGGTTTTTTTCATGCCTTCAGTGAAAGGTACAGTTCCGTAGATGTCAACATAAGTTTTATCCAATATTTCAAAGAAAGCATCAGCATATTTTTTAAGGAACTGTTTAATGTTTTTTGCTTGACCATAATGGAGTTTGTATCTTTTCATCATCAAAGTTGACAAACGTTTTAATCTATCATTTGGTTCCTTTGGCGCATATAATTTGCGTTCCAACCAATCAACTTCCTTTTTAAAACCATAATTTTCAATTAAGGTTTGGTAGTAAGGATAATTATATTGTTCTTCAAAGGTTGCAAGTTCATCAAACCCTTCAATAAGCAAACCTTCACGTTCCAAATCAGAAAAGCCAAGTGGGCCAACAACTTCTTCCATTTTATGTTCTTTTGCCCATGCTTCTGTTGCGCCAAACAGTGCGTTTGCAACTTCTTGGTCATCAATGGAATCAAAACGAGTGAATCTTACACGTTTTTGTTTCCATTTTTTGTTGCTTGCGTTTTGCAAAATGCCAGAAATTCTTCCAACCATTTTTCCATCTTTATATGCGTTATAATAAACTGCTTCGCAAACATCATAATAAAGATAATTTTTGTCAAACAACTTTTTTTCATCCATATAAAGTGGTGGGACAAAGTATGGGTTGCCCTTATATAATTTTAATGGGAAATCTAAAAATTCCTTTATTTGTTTTTTTGTTTTGACTTCTTTAATTTCAATCATAAATTCTCCTATCTATGTATTGCATGGAAGCAAAT
>CALCEI010000044.1 GCA_937900575.1 uncultured Clostridia bacterium | reverse complement strand
AAATTTGCACTTTCAATGTAAACTCCAAATGGGAACCATTGCAAATTTGGGTTTGTAATTAAATTTCCATATGCTTCTTGGTTGAAGAAATTGCCCCACCTGCCAATTGCTTGCCCCAAAATTAAGCATGGAACAACAATATCACAAATTGTGCCAAGAGCTTTAAAATTCCTTTTAATAAGGCAAAACAAAAGCATGCCCAAAAAGCCGCCAATCACTCCACCATAAATTGCCATGCCACCTTGACGGATGTTAAAAAATTCCCAAAATGAATATATGTGATTATAAAATATACAATAATATGCCCTTGCACCAAGAACTGCACAAGGCAAAACAATAAGTGCCAAAAGCAAAATATCATCTGTTTTAATAAGTTTTTTCTTTGCCAAAATGCACGCAACAATAATGCCCATAAGCATGGAAAAAGCCATAATTAAGCCATAAAACTTAATTTCCAATCCAAATATGTAAAATCCAGATGGTGGCAAAATGTAATTAACCATATATGTATTATAGTTTTATATAGCCCAAAAATCAAGCAAAATTAAAATTTGTTTTGTTTTAGACATAATTTGCAAAAAAAATTAACAAAAAACCATAAATTCTAATATAAAATGTTATGAAATATTTTGGAACAGACGGTATACGTGGCAAAGCAGAAACATTGTTTACACCACGCTTTTTAACAAAAATTGCAAACTCAATTGTACGCTTTTTTAAGCACGAAAATATGGAAAAACGCATTTTAATTGGAAATGATTCCCGTTTAAGTAGCAGTTATATTGAAAATGTGCTTTGCTCTGTGCTTTGTAAATTTGGTTTTGAAGTGCACCACCTTGGAATGTGCAGTAGCCCCTGCCTTGCTTATGTTGGCAAAAAATGGAATTTTCCACTTTCTGTTATGATTTCTGCCTCACACAACAGCAAGGAATATAATGGCATAAAATTTTTTGGAAACTTAGGCACAAAAATAAGTGATGAACAAGAAGAATTGTTGGAACAATTTATTGATAAAAGTCCACTAAAACAACATGCCGATTTCAAAAACATAATTGACAGTTCCAAATTGAAATTAGATTATATTTTTATGCTTAAAGGTTTAATAAAAAATTTGCCAAACTGCATTGTTGACGGTGCAAATGGCGGTGCAAGTGAAATTATAAAACAAGTTTTTACA
>CALCEI010000043.1 GCA_937900575.1 uncultured Clostridia bacterium | reverse complement strand
TATATCTTCAAATATTTGTATTATTCCATGCAATAATCCCCATATCAAAAATGTTATTTTTGATTTTGAATACGTTAAGAACTTTTCCAATCTTTGCAGCTTTATCAGCTCCTATTTTATGTACTCCGTTCACATATCCTGAAATAGAAGATTTTGCTATTCCTGTTATGTTAGAAAGTTTCTGTGCCGACATTGATTTATCGTTCAATGCTTTATTGATACTTTTGGAAGTATTGGGATATTTCATTTGTTCACCTCTTTTCTATAAGTCCAATTTATAGAACATTTGTTCGAATAAACTACATTCAGAAGAGTTGTTAATCATCAGATTCTAATAACTGGTCAATAATTCTTCTTGTTTTGGAATCCTGGGCAAGATACTTGTAATACATTTCAAGTGCAGCTTCTACAAGTAGTTCATCATTGCTCTTTGTTTCTGCTTCATCATCCCAACCCATTAATTCTGGAGCAGAACATCCAAACGCATCTGCGAAGGCTTGAATTTGAGATTGGTACAAGTCGATTTTTCCGCTTTCTATTTTAGAAATCATACTTTTATCGGAATAGCCTACACGTTTAGCAAGTTCTGCTTGTGACCAACCTCTTAACTGCCTTTGCATTTTTATATTTGAATATAATTCATTTCCTTCTCTGTTTTAGCTTTTGTTTTTGAAGTCATCTTTGTTTAAACTGTTAAGTTCAACCTGAATTGGAAAACGACCTTGCAATTCAGGAATTAAATCGCTTACACTTGAAATATGGAATGCACCTGCTGCAATAAATAGTATATAATCAGTGTGAACTACACCGTATTTTGTGTTGACCGTACTACCTTCAACAATTGGCAAAATATCCCTTTGAACACCTTCACGTGAAACATCTTGACCATTGTTTTTCTTTGCTGCAATCTTATCAATTTCGTCAATAAAAATTATACCTTCTTGTTCAGCACGGTAAATTGCTTCTTTGTTGATGTTGTCTGGGTCAACCAACTTTTCGCACTCTTCTTCCAACAACAATTCACGCGCACGTTCAACTGTTATACGTTTCATTTTGCGTGGGGCTTTGATTATTCCACCCATAATTTGACCAATGTTGATTTCTGCGCCCATACCTTCAAGCAAATTCATTTGCTTTGGTTGTTCACGAACGTCAATATCAATTACTTCCTTATCAAACTTTCCTGCAGAATAGTCTGTATAAAATTGAGAACGGAAGGCTTCTGTTTGCTCTTCTTCTGGCTTATTTGCCTTTTTTAATGGATACAAGATATCCGTAATCTTTTTATCTATAATTGCCAAGGCTTTTGCTTTAACTTTTTCTGTTTGTTCGTTTCGAACAAGCCTTACAGATTCTTCAACCAAATCTCTAATCATGCTTTCAACATCACGACCAACATAACCAACTTCAGTATATTTTGTTGCTTCAACTTTTACAAAAGGTGCGTTAACAAGACGAGCAAGACGTCTTGCAATTTCTGTTTTACCAACACCTGTTGGGCCTTTTAAAATGATGTTTTTTGGTGTGATTTCATCACTTTTATCTTTAGATAATTTGCTACGGCGATACCTGTTGCGAAGTGCAATTGCAACTGCACGTTTTGCTTTGGCTTGACCAATGATGTAGTTATCCAAATTTTTTACAATTTCTTTACAAGTCATCATACTAAACTTCCTCCACAACAAAGTTTTTGTTTGTGAAAATGCAAATGTCAGATGCAATTTCCATTGCTTTTACTGCAATATCTTTTGCAGATAAATCTGTGTTCCTAAGCAAAGCTTTTGCTGCTGCCAAAGCATAGTTACCACCACTGCCAATTGCACAAACACCATCGTCTGGTTCAACAACATCGCCCACACTTGTAAGCATAAGCAAAGTTGTTTTGTCGGCTACAATCATCATGGCTTCTGCGTTTGCTTTAAGTTCGCCACTTCTTATGCTTTTTGCATACTCTACGCAACTGCGCATTAAACTTCCACTATATTTGTTTAGCATCTTTTCAAATTCTTCACACATAGCAAAAGCATCGGCTGTGCCACCTGCAAAACCTACAACAACTTTGTCTTCATAAATTCTGCGCACTTTGTGTGCGTTACCTTTTAAAATAACTTGTTGGCCCATGGTTACTTGACCATCACCAGCCACAACTGTTTTGCCGTCCTTTTTAACTGCCACAATTGTTGTTCCTCTAAATTGTTCCATAATCACTCCTTAATTTCCTTAACTTTGTTTTCAATTTCTTTAAGCGACCTAATTCGATATTGTACATACCTTTCTTTTTTATCCTTGACGTCAATTGGATTAAGTATTCCAAAATTTGCATTGATTGGTTGAAAATTTGTTTCGTTTGCCATGGTTAGATAGTTATAAAGCCCACCAATGATTGTATCTGCAGAAAATTTAATTGGATTTTTGCCTTTTAGCACTCTATCCACGTTTATTGCACAGTACAAACCACTTGCAATGCTTTCAACATAGCCTTCAACTCCACTCAATTGACCTGCAATGTAAATGTTTGGGTCAGTTTTAAGCCTTGAATACACGTCCAAACACTTTGGAAAATTTACAAAATGATTTGTGTGCATTACGCCATAACGCAAAAATGTTGCATTTTCAAGACCTGGAATTAAACTGAAAACTCGCTTTTGTTCTGGAAAGGTTAAATTTGTTTGAAACCCTACCATATTGTACATTGTACCACAATTATTTTCTTTTCTCAACTGAACAACAGCATAAGGTTTGGAATTTGTTATTGGATTTGTTATTCCAACCGGCTTTAATGGTCCAAATCGTATTGCATCTGCACCACGTGAAGCCATAATTTCAATTGGCATGCAACTTTCAAATATGTTGTTCTTTTCAAAATCATGCAATTCAACCTTCTGTGCATTGATTAGTTCGGTGTAAAATTTAAGATATTCATCTTTGTTCATTGCACAGTTTAAATAATCATCTTCCCCTTTGCCATAACGTGATGCAAAAAATGCTTTATCCATGTTTATACTTTCTGCCAAAATTATTGGTGCTGCTGCATCATAAAAGTACAAAAAATCTTCGCCAACCTTTTGTTTGATTGCCGAACAGATTTTATCTGTTGAAAGTGGACCTGTTGCCACAATTGTTATTGCATCAGGTTCAAAAGAAGATACGTCTTCTTCAAAAATTGTAATGTTTTTGTTGGATTTTAATTGGTTTGTTACATCTAAACTGAAAGCATCTCTATCCACAGCAAGTGCTTGTCCTGCTGGAACACTGTGCTTATATGCTGTTTTAATCAAGTTGCTTCCTAATAGTGTTAACTCTCTTTTAAATACACCAGATGCAGTGTTTTCATCATCGCTTTTGAAAGAGTTACTGCAGACAATTTCTGCGAAATTATCACTGTGATGAGCAGGTGTTTTTTGCTTTGTTTTGATATCAAACAAATTAACCTTGTAGCCTAACGCTGCAAGGTATAATGCACATTCACTGCCGGCCAAACCGGCACCAATAATGTTAATTTTCTTTTGCATAGTTGCAACCTTTGTTTTGGCAAAGGATTGTTTGTTTTCCGTTTGCACCAAACTTTTTGTATAATCCGTTGCCACACATTGGACACTTTTCGTTCAAAGGTAAATCCCAAGAAATATAATCACATTTTGGATAATTATCGCAACCAAAGAAGAGTTTTCCACGTTTGCTATATTTAGCGCTTACAACTCCACCACATCTTGGACAAACGCCCTTATCTTCCACTTTTGTTAAAATTTGATTTGTGTTTTGGTCAATTCTTTTTGTGTTTTTACATTGTGGATAGTTTGAACAACCCAAGAATTTGCCATTTCTGCCTTCACGGTACACCATCATTGCACCACAAAGTTCACATTTTACGTCACTCATAACAGGTGGTGCTTTAACAACATTCACACCAACTTGTTCGCCTGCGTGTTCCATGTTTGCAACAAAGTTAGGGTAAAATTTGCCAACAATGTCCTGCCAATTTTCTGTTCCATGTTCAACATCATCAAGTTTCTTCTCCATTTGAGCAGTAAATTTGATGTCCATAATGTCTTTAAAATAATCTTCCAAATATTCTGTTACTTGCATACCAAGTTCGGTTGGTACTAATGCACGTTTTTCGGTTTTGATGTAATCTCTTCCAAACAAAGTTGCAACAGTTGCTGCGTATGTGGAAGGACGACCAATGCCTTGCACTTCCATTTCGTGAACAATGCTTACTTCTGTGAACCTTACAGGTGGTTTTGTAAATTTTTGCTCGGTTAATATTTTGGATTTTTCCAAAATTTCATTTTCTGTTAAATCTGGAATATTTATGGTGTTTTTATCGTCATCTTGGACTTTGTAAACTTTTGTGTAACCATCAAAAATAAGCGCTTTGCCGGTTGCCCTGAACTTATAATCGTTTACGTTTACATCAACAGACAGACTATCATATTGTGCGTAACTCATTTGACTTGCAACAAATCGTTTAAAGATTAAAGTGTACAATTTAAGATATTGCTCTTCCACTTTACCTTTCAAATATTCTGGAGTATATTTCAAGTTAATTGGACGGATTGCTTCGTGTGCATCTTGTGCGTTTTCTTTGCTTGCAAATTCGTTAAATTTGCCTGGGTGATATTTTTCACCAAAATTTTCCAAAATGTATTCACGAGCCATGAATTGTGCGTCTTTGCTTACCCTTGTGCTATCTGTACGGATATATGTTACAAGCGCAGTTTTGCCTTCGCCAGCAATTGGAACACCTTCGTACAAAGATTGCATGCATTTTGTACATGCACTAAGGCTCATTTTAAGTTTTGCACCTGCATCTTGTTGCAAGGTGCTTGTTATGTATGGAGCAAGTGGTTTGCTGTAAGTTACTTGCCTTTTTACTTGGCTAACTTTAAATTCTCCACCAGCAATTTCTGCAAGGATTTTATCAACTGTTTCCTTGTTTGGAATTTCTAACTTTTTATCCTTATATTGAACAAGTTCAGCCTTAAATGTGCTTTCGCCTTTTTTAAGTTCTGCGTTTACATTCCAATATTCTTCTGGAACAAAGTTTTGAATTGCTTTTTCACGTTCTACAATAAGTTTTAATGTTACAGATTGCACACGTCCTGCACTCAATTTCCCGTGCAATTTGCGTGAAAGCAAAGGGCTAAGTTTATAACCCACAATTCTATCCAAAACACGACGGCCTTGTTGTGCATTTACAAGGTCCAAATTGATTGGCTTTGGATTTGCAATACTTTCATTAACTGCCTTTTTACTAATTTCGTTGAATGCTGTACGTACCAGCGCACCACTATCCAACCCTAAAATTGTTGCCAAATGCCATGCAATTGCTTCACCTTCTCTATCCGGGTCACTTGCCAAATAAATTGCATCTGCTTTTTCTGCCAATTTTTTAAGTTGTGCAACTGTGGATTGCTTTGAAGGAATAATTTCGTATGTTGGAGCAAAATTATTATCTATATCAACACCAAGGTCTTTTTCTGGCAAATCTCTTACATGGCCTTTGGTTGGAAAAACAACATACTCAGAACCGAGATATTTTTTTATTGATTCTTGCTTACCTGGACCTTCTATAAATACTAATTTCATTTAAAACTCACTTTTAAGACATTATATAACTGTTGTTGGCTAGTTTTATTATTAAACCTTCCATTTCCAATTCAAGCAACATTGAGTTTAACTCTTGTGTTGTCATACCTGTATGTTCCAAAATTTCTTGGAAGGATTTTTTGTCAACCTTGATATAATTTAATACAAGTTGCTGTTTAAAGTCAAGTTGAACAGCACTTGTTTTGTCATTTTTAGAAAAATTTATGCCTAATAATGCAAAAACGTCTTCTGGGCACTGCGTTAAATGTGCAGAATTTGTTCTTATAAGTGCATTTGTGCCGAAAGATAAATCACTGTTTATCCTGCCAGGGATTGCAAACACTTCCCTGTTATATTCATTTGCATAATTTGCAGTGTGAAGTGAACCACTTTTAAGTGATGCCTCAGTTACAAGCACACCTTTGCTTAACCCTGCAATAATTCGGTTACGAATTGGAAAATAATATGGCAAGGCTTCTGTATCTGGTGTGTTTTCTGTTATTATCAAATTGTTTTCTTCAATTTGCTTTGCAAGTGAAAAATTCATGGCTGGATAAATGTGATATAATCCACCAGCAAGCACGGCAATGGTTTTGCCAGAATTTTCAATTGTTGTTTTGTGTGCAACTGTATCCACACCTGTTGCCAAGCCAGATACAACTGTTAAATCTGCTTCCACAAAAGCTTTTGTGTATTGCTTTGTGCATAAAATTCCATATTCTGATGGTTTTCTGCTACCAACAACTGCAACACAATTGGAATTAAGCAACTGCAAATTACCTTTGCAATATAAACAAAGTGGTGGTGTATCAATTTCTTGCAACAATTGTGGATAAAATTCGCTGTTTCTTGTTACAAACTTGATGTTATCCTTTTCAAAACGTGCAATTTGACCATCAAGCCACACATCATCTAACTTTGCTTTCATCTTCGAAATTTCTTCTTCGGTTAATATTTCTCTAATTTTTGTATTATGCAAAAAAGACTGCTTGATATCTTCACCTGCTTTGCATGTTTCAAGCAATTTAACTCTTTTTTGATAGGTTAAAAATGTAAATAAATCTAACCAAATTATGTTTCTATCATCAATTGTCATAATTATACCGTATATTTTTTATCTAATGAGCGATATTGTATTGCTTCCAAAATGTGAGCCTTTTCAATATCCTTTTTGCCGTCCAAATCTGCAATTGTGCGTGCAACTTTCAAAATTCTGTTATAGGCACGTGCAGATAGGTGCAATTTGTTAAATGCCATTTCAATTATATCTGAACATTCCTTGCTTAATGTACAACATTTTTTAAAGTCTTTTTCGCCCATTTTTGCGTTGGAATATACTGTACCACTATCTTTAAAACGTTCCAACTGAATGGCACGGGCACGATTTACTCTCTTTTTAATTTCTGCACTTGATTCTTCCAATTCTGGACGTTGCAAATCTTCGTAGTCTATTGAATCAACTTCAATATGCAAATCAATCCTATCAAGCAATGGTCCACTAATTTTTGAAAGATAGTTGTGAATTGCTGATGGCGTGCATTTACATTCATGAGTTATGCTTCCGTAATAACCACATGGACATGGATTCATGCTTGCAATCAAAATGAAATTTGCTGGATATTGCACTGTTAAAGCGTTTCTTGCAACTGTAATGTGTCCATCTTCCATTGGTTGACGCAAAGTTTCTATGGTGTTACGGTTATATTCTGGCAATTCATCCAAAAACAACACGCCGTTGTGTGCCAAACTTATTTCACCTGGTTTTGCTTTTTGTCCACCACCTGCCAAAGCAATTAAAGTTGCTGTGTGGTGTGGGCTTCTAAATGGTCTTTCCACAACAATTCCACGTTTTGCATCCAAAATTCCTGCAACACTATGGATTTTTGTTACTTCCAAACTCTCTTCAAAACTTAAAGTGAATATAATATAATTCAGCATTATCTATATCTTTTAATAATTCATCATCAACATAGCCTGGATGTCCACCAATGTTACCATATTCATATTTTAAGTTACCATTTGCTGTAAATGATGTATGACCAACTACTGAAGAATAGGAGTGACCACGAGCAGTTGTTGAGCCAGTACCAATATCAAATCTATAGT
>CALCEI010000042.1 GCA_937900575.1 uncultured Clostridia bacterium | reverse complement strand
TAAGTAGTTTGTAAGTGCCTTTTTAAGTGCCAATTTTACATTGATATAAGCAAAATTACTAAAATTTATATCAATATTTTTTATAAATCTACACTCTGTAGTTTGTTGTATAATGTTTTTTTATTGCATCTAATGTCTTGTTAAAAAGACTTTGTTCATAGCTATCCCAATCCATTAACCCCTTTTCCAACACCTCTTCTGCTGTG
Organism: uncultured Clostridia bacterium; assembly: GCA_937900575.1. GTDB lineage: Bacteria > Bacillota > Clostridia > Christensenellales > UBA1242 > Onthoplasma. The sequence continues at coordinate 7,813 of CALCEI010000042.1, read as the reverse complement.
TATGCTTTAACTTCATCATTTTCAATAATCAAATAAAACTCTTCCAACGTATCTTTTTCTATACATGATTGGTAATATTCATTTGTTACATAACGCGCACAAAAATGTTTATCACCAACAGCAACATTACAATCATCAAAGACATACGACTTACCAGATGGATTCTTTTCAAACACACGATTCGGTGTTTCTACATTGGAATCTATCATAGTTTGAATTCTACAAATATTATCCAAACCTTCAACTTCAGCCAAATCAACATCTATTAAAGACATTGAAAGCTCAATTTGTTGTTTAATTTTATTAGAAAATGCTGATTCTAAGCTATCAAACTTATCATTATTTTTTTCTTTAAAAGCACTTTTTAATAATTTTAAAACACTTTTAAAATCTGATCCTTTCTTAATGCGAAATGATATGGTTGGTGCACTATTTTTATCATGATCAAGATCCACGTACCTATTTTCAAAACAAACATTTATAACATCTTCGTTACTTGTTAAACCAATTAATATGTTTTTAATAACATTTTTACTTAACTCATCAACCCTAAACCATAAATAAGGATTACCAGCGGGATATCCCAATTCAGGATGACCTGCACAACAAGCCATTGTATCCACATCTTTATTCCAAAGGAACAATAAGGTCTCTTTTAAGGTTGAAGAACCTTCTGAAAACTCTTCAGCCAATTTTTCCTTTTCTTCTTGAGAAAGTGTACTAAAATCAATAAATTTAGGCATCCCATCTGGATTCCTTGAATAATCATGTTGTGATTTGATTATATTTAATTTTTCCAACATCTTTTTTATAATTCTATGTTTCATAAGTGCTCCTTTTGTAGTATATAAGTTACTATCTATTGATTGCTTTCAATAATGATTGGAACAATAAGTGGTTTACGTTTTAACTTTTTGTTTAAGTAATTTGTAAGTGCCTTTTTAAGTGCCAATTTTACATTGATATAATCACGAGAACGAAGTGCTTCTTGGTCCAAACTGTTTGTGATTGCATTGCGTGCATCTTCAAGCCATGTTTGTGCTTCACCACTATATGTGAAACCACGAGATACAATTTCTGGGCGAGAATTTAATTCGCCTTTTTGTGAATTTACGTTAAGGATTACAATGCACAAACCGTCTTCTGAAAGTTGCTTTCTTTCCTTTAAAACGTTACTTTCCATTTCGCCAATGCCTGCACCGTCAATAAGCCTGCTACCAAATGGAACAGTGCCTGTTGCACGCATAAAATTTTTGTTAACTTCAACACACATGCCAAGCATTGGAAGCAACACATTGTGCCTATCCATACCAACAGAAACGGCTGTTTCACGTTGAGCCAAAAGGTGTTTTTGTTCGCCATGAACAGGAATAAAGAATTTTGGTTTTACCAAGTTCAACATCAACTTCATTTCTTCCTTACATGCGTGGCCTGATGCATGGACTTGTTCCAATTGACTATATATTACTTTTGCACCAAGCATAATAAGACGATTGATGATGTTATTGATTGATTTTTCGTTTCCTGGAATTGGGCTACTTGAGAAAATTACAGTATCATTGTTGCCAATTTCAATGCCTTTAAATTCGCCTGCTGCCATACGTGACAGTGCACTGTTTGGTTCGCCTTGGCTACCTGTTGAAAGTATGCAAAGTTCACTATCTTTAAAGTTTTTCATTTTTTCAACTTCAATGATGTTATCTTTGTTAATTTTCATTTCGCCAATTTGAGTTGCAACATCTGTTACGTTAACCATGCTTCTGCCGGTTAAAACAACTTTACGTTTATATTTTTCTGCCAAATTCATAACTTCTTGCATTCTATCTACGTTTGAAGCAAAGGCAGCAACAATCATACGTCTATCCTTGTTTTCTACAAACAAACGTTCCAAGGTCTCGCCAACAACACGTTCACTTAAAGAATAACCTTCACGTTCTGCGTTGGTGGAATCGGACATATAAAGCAACACGCCTTGTTCGCCAAGAGATGCAAAGGATTGGAAATCAAACTTTTCATCATAAATTGGTGTTAAATCAATTTTATAGTCACCTGTGTGAACAACCATACCAACCGGTGTTTTAATTGCAAGTGCAAAAGCACCTGGAATTGCGTGGTTAACATGAATAAATTCAATTTCAAAACAGCCGAGTTTAATTTTTTGTTTTGGTTTTACTGCAACTGTTTTGTATTCAATCTTTTTGTGCTCTTCCATTTTCTTTTTAATTAAGCCACAGGTCATTTTGCTTGCATAAATTGGTGCAGGAACTTCGCCAATAACATATGGAACACTGCCAATGTGGTCTTCGTGTCCGTGAGTTATTAAAAAGCCACGTACTCTATCCTTGTTTTCAACAAGATAAGTTACATCAGGAACAACCAAATCTATGCCCAACATGTCAACAGATGGGAACATAACGCCACAGTCAATGACAATGATATCCTTGCCATATTCCAAAACGGTCATGTTTTTGCCAATTTCGCCAATGCCACCCAAGAACATAACCTTAAGGTTGTTTGCACGTGGTTTTGCTTGTTTTTCTGTGTGGTCATCTTCAGTTGAATAAACAACATCTGCCGTTTCCACTTCAACGTGCTTTGGTTGTGGACGTGAGTTTTTGCTTTGGCTTTTTACGTTGTTACCCTTTCCACCTTTGTTTGCATTGTTTTGCTTTTTTGCAACTTCTTTTTTGTTTTGTGAAGGTTTAAATTTTGGTTTGCTTGCTTTCAAATCTGCATTGCTTGAAATTGTTTTATCAAACTCTTCACTTGTCATTAAATTATCTAACATATTTCTCCTTTATGTTTGTCAAAAAATCCTTTAAAAGTGTAAAAATATGGAAACAACAAAAGCCAATATGCCCCATAACATACACAAAAGGTATTAAATTGTTTATATTAAAAGTGCCAAGGCACCACAAACATCTTATAAATTACTTTAAGTATACCACACAAAATATGTTTGTCAAGTAAAATTTTATCTTTTTAACTTTATGTTTAATTTTCAACAACAAAACTTAAAATTATACACAAAAAAAGTGCCAAATGGCACTTTATTCTGTTCTTAATGCTAAAACAGGGTCTTTTTTGGCTGCTATGCTTGCTGGCACCAAACCTGCAACAAAGGTAAGCACAGTGCTTACAACAACCAACAAAACTGCTGGCAATGGTTGAAGCACAACAAGGCCTGCCACACCTGTTAAGGATTTTAAAATTAAACCAATTGGCAAGGTTAAAAGCCAAGATACTCCAACACCAATTAAACCTGCTAGCAATCCAATGATGATTGTTTCGGCATTAAACACTCTGGAAACATCACGTTTTGATGCGCCAACACTCCTAAGAACGCCAATTTCTTTGGTACGTTCAATTACAGACGTGTATGTTATTATGCTAATCATAATTGAAGAAACAACAAGTGAAATTGCTGCAAAGGCAATAAGCACATAAGAAACAATGTTTACAATGTCTCCAAGCATATTGGTAAGCATAGAACTACTGTCTGTGTAATTAATTTCATAAACGCCTTCTTTTGCGTTCCATTTTGCAATCATATCCACAACTGCATCTTTGCCTTCAAATGATTTTGCATAAAATTGCACTGTGGTTGGCACATTGCTTGCACCATAAACTTGCAAATAAATATCCATAAGTTCTTCATTTGTTACATCAATGTTAAAATATGACTTTAATGCAAATTTCATAGTACCAAGACTTTTAAAAGTAAATGCATCAGCAGATAGTCCTTCAACCATAGCACTAAAAGTTCCAATTTCATTGATGTTCAAAACATAGTATTTAGAAAGTTCTTCTGTTAATGATGTATAATGTGATTTTACATAACTAACAATTTCAGAGTTAATGCAATTTTGTCTGTAATCTTCTGCCAATGCTGGCGTATACATAAATCCGTCTTTAAAAATACTTCCACTTGCATCTTCTTTTAAAGTTAAAACTGCTGTAACTTTTAATTCTAAAGTGTTTTCTAAATCTTCAAGCATCTGTTTCAATTGTATTTGTGTGTCGCTATCTTTGGATTTATCATCATTTGTGAAATTTTCAAAATTTGCACATTTCTTTTTTTCTTTCTTTGTTTCAGAATCTATCACATAATAACCATCATTGTAAACTAATGTGTAACTTTTATTGTTGATGATTTCATCCAATTTTAATGTTTCATAGCCACCACCCACTTTTTCAGCAGGCACTTCAATACCTAAACTTTCCAACGTGGTGTTTGAAACAGAAGAACTGTTTAAAACTAAAGCGATCTCATTTTTTGCTGTTGGATATGTTCCATAAACATTATATACTGAACGCACATAATCTGTGTTTGTTAAACCTTCAAAGAAGGTTGCAGTTGTTGAGCCATTAAGCGCACTAAATGATACTTTGTTATTGATTGGATAATAGTAAGATTTTGTTACTCCGTCAGTGGCTTCTGAATATGAAGTTATCAAATGCATTTCACTTGCAAAACTTACTTGTAATTCATTTAACAAATCGCTTTTGTTTGGCTCATTAAAATAATTTTTGGCATGTGCAACAAATTCATCTGTAATGTAATTATATTTTCCAAAATTTACAAGTGCATCTTGCATATTGTAAACACCAATTTCACCTTCATTTGCACCCTGAGTTCTTGCATCGCGTAATGCTGTTGCATTGGTTAAATCCAAATTTATTGCGGAAACGGCAACAGGATAACTTGCCAAAGATTGACTCTGCAAACTATTTATATAGTTTGTCATGCCGGCAGAAACAGCCAAAATAAGTGCAATGCCAATGATGCCAATTGAACCAGCAAAGGCAACCATAAGTGTTCTGCCCTTTTTGGTTAAAAGGTTTTTAAAACTTAAAGAAAGTGCTGTAAAGAAAGACATGCGTTTTTTCTTTTCTGTCTTTTTAAAAGTGGTTAATTTTGCTGCTTTTTCAATCTCTTTTTTGTGCTTTGCAATTTCCTTACGGCATTCTGCTGGTTTATATGGCATGCTATCTTCCATCAATTCGCCATCAAGCAAGCGCACAATACGGTTGGAATATTTTTTTGCTAAATCTGGGTTGTGCGTTACCATAATAACAAGACGGTCGGCACTCACTTCTTTAAGTAAATCCATAATTTGCACACTGGTTTTGCTATCCAACGCACCGGTTGGCTCATCTGCCAAAATAATTTCTGGGTCATTAACCAAAGCACGAGCAATGGCTACCCTTTGCATTTGTCCACCAGAAAGTTGGTTTGGTTTTGCTTTTAATTTGTCCCCCAAACCTACTTTTTCCAAAACTTCAATGGCACGTGCCATGCGTTCTTTTTTGCTTACACCACTCAAAGTTAAAGCAAGTTCCACGTTTTCCAAAATTGTTTGGTGTGGAATTAAATTATAGGTTTGAAAAACAAAACCAACTCTGTGGTTACGGTAATTATCCCAATCTTTATCCTTATATTCTTTTGTGGAAACACCATCAATAATCAAATCGCCACTTGTGTAACGGTCCAAACCACCAATAATGTTCAAAAAAGTTGTTTTTCCACAACCTGATGGACCCAAAATGGAAACAAATTCATTGCGCCTAAAACAAAGGTCAATGCCTTTAAGTGCTTGAACTGTTTGGTCCTTTAACCTATATTCTTTTGTAATTCCTTTAATTTGTAACATAAGCCTTTCCTTTTAGGTTATATGATAAACATATTGCCAAGGATTGTCAACCATATTTCCAATTAAACTATGTTTAATTTTTACCATGCCAAAATTTGAAAAACAAAAAACACCACATAAGTGGTGCCTTGGTGCAATATATAGTGTATAAATCAAATTTACTTTATTAACAAACCTATTTCATATGCTTTTTTCTTTTGCAATGATGAAACATCATTACTTTCATCACAATTTTCACCATAAATAATGTGCGTTATAGGAATGTCTCCAATGTCTGCAGCAAATCTCTTTATAGAATTTATGGAATCATCAATAAACTTTTTGTTGTTACTATAACAAGTTGCAATAACAACAATTTCCTTTGCTTTCAAACTTTTATAAATTGGATACAATCTATCAATAAAAGTCTTTAATTGACCTGATATCTCTCCAAAATAAATTGGAGTTGCAAAAGCCAATACATCTGCATCTTTTATTGAGGCATAAATTTTGTTCATATCATCAAGATGTGTACATCTCCCAATTTCATAGCAATCTGAACATGCCTTGCAAAATTGCAAATTGATGTCTCTTAAATTTATTCTTACTGTTTCATTGTTTTTTTCAGCACCTTTTTGAAATTCGTCACATAAAGTATCAGAATTTCCTTTTCTCATGCTTGAAGAAATGATAATAACTTTTTTCATGTTAATAGTATATATCTTTCAAAAGGAAAAATCAAATAAAAAAACACCACGTAAGTGGTGCTTTGGTGCGTCAGGAGGGATTCGAACCCCCGACCCCCGCCTTAGAAGGGCGATGCTCTATCCAACTGAGCTACTAACGCATGATGCCTTTTAACTGACAACGCATGTATATTAGCACAATTTTAAACAAAAAGTCAAGGTTATTTTGTAAATAAAACAAAGATATTACAAAATTTTGAAAAAGTTTTTAAAATTTACTTGTTTTTTTATTTGTGATAGTGTATAATACAAAAGTCGCTTGTAAGTGACATGCCGTGGTTCATTAGCTCAGTTGGTAGAGCACATGACTTTTAATCATGGTGTCCCGGGTTCAAGTCCCGGATGAGCCACCACCTATTTAGGCGGATGTGGCGGAATGGCAGACGCGCTGGACTTAGGATCCAGTGGGAGACCATGGGGGTTCAAGTCCCTTCATCCGCACCACTCCTTCAACATTGGGGTATCGCCAAGCGGTAAGGCACAAGACTTTGACTCTTGCACGCGCTAGTTCGAATCTAGCTACCCCAGCCAAGAGCGTAATGCTCTTATTTTATTTAAAAAGCATTTCATGCAATGGTATTTGCATGCGGGTGTAGCTCAATGGTAGAGCGCTAGCCTTCCAAGCTAGTTACGAGGGTCCGATTCCCTTCACCCGCTCCAAATTATGGTGGGTGTAGTTCAGTTGGTAGAGCGCCAGATTGTGGATCTGGTTGTCGGGGGTTCAAGTCCCTTCACCCACCCCATAAAGCACGCAAGTGCTTTTTTTGTTTTAAAAAATGGCAAAAGCCATTAAAATTTTTTGATAATTTCAATAATCTGCTCTCGCCCATTTTTTGATTTTTGTGTTGAATATGCCTTTTGGTATTTATCTATATCAGCGTAAAAATTCAAAATTTCAGTTTTTAAGGTGGTTGGTGTTAAATCTGCTTCCCTAATAATTTTTGCAACACCCTTTTTAACATAATAATTGGCATTTTGAAGTTGGTCTCCCCTGCTACTTTTATTTTCCAATGGCACAAGCAACATTGGAAGGCGCTTAAAATAACATTCAGCAGTAACCCCTGCACCACTTCTGCCCAGAACAAAAGTGCTTAAATTGTATAAATTTACCATATCATCAGTAACTTCAAAAACATTGTAATTTTCAAAGGAATTAATTTGTTTGTTACCCTTGCCACAAATATGTATTATGTTGAATTGTTGAAGTAAGTCTTTCAAAATTGGCATAAGTTGTTCATTTATAATTTTACTGCCAAGTGAGCCACCAACAACAAGCATTGTGGGTTTGTTTGCATCCAAATTTAATTTGGTTGTGTCGGTTGATGTGTTTTCATATTCTTTGCTAAAAATTGGACCTGTGTATGTTATTTTTTTGTTTTTACCTTCCAAATTTGCAAAATTTACACACATAGTGTTACAAAATTTCAAAATTAT
>CALCEI010000041.1 GCA_937900575.1 uncultured Clostridia bacterium | reverse complement strand
TTGGAATCTGCTGTGAAATTTACCAAAACATAATAACCTTCATGTTGTTTTTCAATTTCGTAAGCAAGTTTTTTGTTGCCAACTCTTTCAACTGATTCAATTTTGCCACCATCTTTTTCAATCATGCCATTAACTTGAGCAATAAGAGATTCCTTATCTTCATCTGTTGATTGGCTTGGGATGATGTACATTAATTCATAGTTATTCATACTTTACCTCCTTATGGACTTTTGGCCTGAAATCAGGCAAGGACACAACAAATTAAATGCGACTTAAACTTGTTGTGGTATGTTAAAATTATCTTTTAACTGCCACATTGTAACATAAAGACAAGAAAAAAGCAAGTGCTTTTTTGTGTTTTGCACCTGCAATTTTTAAGTTAACTTAATGCTGGAGTTGGTGTTTGCAAGCAGTGGTAAATCTAATTAAATATGCAATGCCTGCTGGCAAGTTAAGCACACAAAAACACAAAATTAACAAAATGTGTTTTGCGGTGCGCTCTGTGTCAAACCTTGTTGTTATATATCTTGAATAATAATTTGAGTACAACGTTCCAAACACAAGGTAGACCAAACTAAACAATTCAAGCAATCCCCACAAAGTTGCTTGGCCATGCCAAACGTTGATTGCAATTATTGCATAAATTACACATGCAATAAACAAGGTTATTGCATACATAAAAATTGTTATTGCTAAATCAATTTTGCTGATGTTTTTCTTTTTTATTACGACGCCATTTTTTTTGTTTTTTAAATATCTAAACAATTCAAACAGCGCATAAACCACTGCTTCAAACGCAACCAAAACTGCCATAATTACAAAAATATGATAAGGGAAAGGCACATTAAGAGGCATCCAATTTAGGAACATTGTAAAAGCAAAATTTAAGTTGCCACACATTGATGCAGACAGCGCAATGCTGCCCACTGCAATATAATAAATAAACAATTGCCACACGTTTTTAAATTCAACTTTAAAGTCTTTAAATTTAACAATTAAAATTGGGGAAACAATAAGCAACACGTGGGTTATTATTGTTTGTAAATTGAAAAAGTGATAAATTGGGTAATTTCCATTTATAGCAAACGGATATAAAAATGTTAAAGCTCCACCCAACAAACCGCAACCAAACATCACGTTATAAAAGAACTGCAGAACTTTGTTTTCTTTCTTTGCTATTTCTTCGTAACCTGCAGGCTTGTTTTTTATCCAGATGATGTTGGGAATAAACAACATCAAAAGCCCACCAGTTTATTTCGTCCATTGCAAAGCCTGTAAACATATAATATCTAAAGCGGTACAGCATGCGCCCAACTTCCAAAACAAGCAACACAAGCGCAATAATAAATTTTGCCAATTTTTTGCCAAGGTCGTTTTTAGGGGCTATAATCAAACTGAAAATTACAACCGCAGCAAACACACTCAACACCAAATATAAATGGTTCCAATTATATATCCAAGATTGTTCTGTTGGTAAGCATGCGTCAAAACCAAAAATTGCATAAAGCATGTTGTATTTCCCCCTCTTTTTGTTAGTGTATAATGTTTTCTTTTAAAAAGCAAATTATTTACAAAAAAAGTTGGCACTTGGCCAACTTATGCTTTTGTAATTTCTTTAAAATAATCCCACAATGTTGCTTCTTTGTGTGTTTCTGTTGCAAGCAAATTTATTGTTTCAACAACAACGCCATCAACAACAATTTCCACGTTGCCAACAATTTGCCCTGCTTCCACACTAATAAGGCTAGAAGGTAAATTATAGTTTAATTCAAAATTTACTTCTTTACCTTTTTCTGTAACAAGGGTATATTCTTTTTCTGGTGTGATGTGTGTGAATCTTTCCCTACCCTTTATGGAAATTGTTTTGTCTTTAACATCTTCTAAACCAAGTTGAAGTGCTTCGTAACCATCAGTTTCAACTGTCTTCTTTTGTAATACAACGTTTGGATTACATTCGATTACAGTAACAGGAACTAGATTACCTTCTTCAGTGAAGACTTGAGTCATACCAAGTTTTCTTCCAAGTATTCCTTTCATGATGTGTCCTTTCTTTATAATTTGATTTCAATATCTACACCACTAGGTAGCTCTAAACGACTTAATGCATCAATAGTCTTAGCGCTAGGGGCAATGATTTCGATT
>CALCEI010000040.1 GCA_937900575.1 uncultured Clostridia bacterium | reverse complement strand
AGAAAAATTTCACCTGTTTTAACTTTTACTTCGAGTTCATCAAGTGTTTCTTTCTTTTGAGCAAGTTGTTTATCATTTTTTTCTTTGTTATTTGTTGATAAAAAACCAATAAATTCAAATTCTCTTGTGCTAAACCCTGATCCAATTAATGCATTAACAAAAGCGCAAAAAGAAAATCCAGCACTTAAAAATTTAAATGTTTTGGGTTTTGTTAAAAATATGAACGAATTGTTGGCTGATGCACACATTTTGCTTACAAAAGCGGGTCCAAACATGTTGTTGGAAGGCACACGCAGTGGCACAGCAGTTGTTGTAACAGGCCATATTCCAGGGCAAGAAGCAAAGAATTATGAGTATATAACAAAAAATGGTTACGGTATAAAATGTGAAAATCCAAAAAACATTAAGCAAGAAATCGAAAACATGGTGTCTTCAGGTAACCTTAATATATATTTAAAAAATACGCTTAAATCAGATTGTAATGACGGCGCAAAAATAATTGCCGATACAATTGATGCTTACCTTAAAAGCAACAAAAAAGAAGGTTAATTAACCCTCTTTTTGTTTTGAAATTAATTATTAAAACATTCTTGAATCATTAAATATGCAGGACGGGTGCGTCTGTTGCATCTTGAAAAGTAATCTATTGCAACCATAAGGGAATAAACAAGTTTTTTATCATTTTTATCTGCTGCAATATATAAGGAATTTAAAAGCATTGTAAATTCATCTTTTTCATTCATTTTTAGTTTATAATCATTTATGTTATCCATAATAAGATGTATGGAAGTTTTTATTCTGTTATAATAGTTTGTTTGGTAATCAGATCCTTCCACAATAATATGGCGTTTGGAATATATTGAATTTAAAGCTTCTTTAAAAGGAAGAACAACTTGTGAAGCGAAGTTATAAAATTCATGGTTTACAGATTCATCTTCATTTTTAAAGTATTTTGTAACAAAGGTGTAAATATCAACACTTTTGTTGCCAAAACGATAGAGTAAGCTATAAGCAAAAGCAATAATTGCCTTTTCGTCTTTTGGAACAACAACAGAAATTCCGTTTTCGTTTTCAATAACATAATTATCAAAAGAGGATTCAAAATCATAATTATCCAAGCAAGAAGAAATGATGTTTGCAATTTTTTCATCTTTTGCAATAATTTTTAATATTGAAGCAATTTTGATGTCTGCCAAAATATATTTGCCAGAAACAAATTCATCACACGCTGTGTTAAATTCAGTTAATTCTGCAACTTGATTTACCATAAACACCTCTTAAATGATAAAAACATTATAACATTTAAAGAACTTTGATGCAAGAATTTGAATATACTTTCAAAAAGTTGTCTTTTTTTGTAAGTTTGTGTATAATGTGAATTAGGGAGTGAAAAAATGGATTTTGTTGCTGATAACACAATAAACAAATTAATTTTGCTTTACGTATTTGAAAAAATGGAAATTCCATTAACAGAAAATTCCATTTTGGAAATTTGTTCCAGCCAAAACAACTGGATAAATTGGATGGATTGTAAAGATTTGCTTTCTCAACTTATAGACGCCAAATTTGTTTATAAACCAAACACAGATAGTGATGAAAGCAGATATAACATAACCGTTGCCGGCAGAGATTGTCTTTCTCAATTCTATACACGCATTCCTGCAAGCATAAGGAAAGAAATTGATGAATTTAGTGCTAACAACAAAATGCAGTTTAAACGTAACCAAGAATATATTGCAAAGTTTTATAAAAATGAAGACGGCAGTTACACTGTGGATTTAAAAATCCTTGAACCACTAACAACTGAATCAATCTTTTCACTTTCAATAAAATGTGATACAAGGCACAATGCAACAATTGCATGCAAAAGGTGGAGAGAACTTGCCGCAAATGTTTACGAAAACGTATATAACAAAATTATGGATAATTAAAAAACACATCAAAGTTGATGTGTTTTTTGTTTATAAACCAATAAATTCTTGCACTCCAATTTGAACTCTGTGTTCGGCGTCTGCTTGGAACACACTGTGGAACGCAACAACCGTAAGTAACATAATTGCAGGAATATACAATGAAAATGTTTGATAATACACATACTGCAATACATTATATACAATTGCGCTTAAAGCAACTGCAACCATAATTAATGCAAACAATTTTGTTGCAATGTAATATACTTTAAACCAATTGTCTTTTCCAGTGCCAAACATCATAGGTGTGGTTTTTACATGATGTCCGTTTCTTTTAATTGCATTTATTGAAGAAATATCGTTTGTTGCGTACCAAATGCAAATAAGCGCAAATGCAAGAGAAGTAACAGCAACAAAACAAGAAACAACATAATGAACAGGTGTAAACACGTTTGAATAAACAAAAATTGTTACAACTTGCCAAGCACATAATAATGTGAACAAAAAGAAGTAAACAAGACGCAATGTCATATCTCGTTTTAACAGTGGAATATCTTTTGTTATATATTCATATTTTTGTTTTTGGGTACTGAACAAAACGCACTATAGCTTTGTGATTTAGTAATATTATTAATCATAACTCTATTTAATACTGCCTACCAATTAATTATATCAAAACAAAAAACAAACTACAAAACAACCATATACCAAACATTATATAAAAAGCAAGCGACAGACTTAACAATCCAGAAATAAGAAAAACAACCGACTGCCAGACATGGTGTTTAAAATCATTGCATGCAATTAAGAATGCGCATAAAGTTCCAACAAG
>CALCEI010000039.1 GCA_937900575.1 uncultured Clostridia bacterium | reverse complement strand
TCTTAAAAGCACCACCAGCTGCAGATTTGCTTAAGAAAGAAGCAGGTTTGGAAAAGGCAAGTGCAAATCCAAAACAAAAAGTTGGGTCAATCACAGTGGAACAACTTAAAAAGATTGCAGAAATGAAAATGCAAGACCTTAATGCTGCAAGCATGGAAGCTGCTATGAGTATGATAGCAGGTTCAGCAAGAAGTATGGGCATAAAAGTGGAGGGCTACAATGAAACAAAGTAAGAATTATACTGCATCATTAAACCTTATTGATAAGTCCAAATTCTATACAGCAAAAGAAGCTTGCGAACTTCTTGTAAACACACACAAAGCAAAATTTGATGAAACTGCAGAATTGCACATCCGTTTAGGCGTTGATGGCCGTAATGCAGACCAACAAGTTCGTGGAGTGGTTGTTCTTCCAGAAGGCACAGGTAAATCTGTAAAAGTTTTGGTAATTGCAAAAGGTGATAAGGCAGAAGAAGCAAAGAAAGCCGGCGCAGATATTGTTGGCGACGATGACGTTGTTGCAAAAATCTTGGGTGGTTGGCTTGATTTTGACGTATGTATTACAACCCCAGACATGATGGGCGCTATTGGTCGTTGTGCAAGAATTTTGGGACCTAAAGGCTTAATGCCAAACCCAAAGAGTGGTACAGTTACAATGGACGTTACAAAAGCTGTTAAAGACGTTAAAGCTGGTAAAGTTGAATACCGTTTGGATAAAGAAAACATTGTTCACGTAATTTTTGGTAAAGTAAGTTTTGGCGCAGAAAAATTGCTTGCAAACTTAAACGTAATTTTGGAAGCAGTTGCAAAGGCAAAACCTGCAGCAGCAAAAGGTGTTTACATGAAATCAATTTATGTAACAACAACAATGGGTCCAAGCATCAGATTATCATACGAAGACTAATTGAAGAACTAGGCAAATTTATGCCTAGTTTTTTGTTGTTTTTTTACAAAACATTTTGTTTTGTAAAATTATTATGTTAAACTAATTACATACATATGATTTATTTGCCTATATTATTTTAAGGAGTGAATATGAAAACAATTTCAAAGAAACACATATTATGTGTGGCACTTGGCGCTTTGCTTGTTTTGTTTATGCCTTTTGTGTTGTCTGCTTGCAAAAAGGAAACTTATTATACAGTAACTTTTGATGCAGATAATGGCACAACAAACGTAACTGAACAAGTGGAAGAAAACAAAAAAGTTACTGAGCCAACAGCACCAACAAAAGAAGGCTACACTTTTGCAGGTTGGTACAAAGCAGAAACACGCTGGAATTTTGAAACAGATGTTGTGCTTGAAGATTTAACACTTAAAGCACATTGGATAGAAATTTACACGGTAACTTTTGAAGCAGACAATGGCACAGACCCTGTAGACGTTGAAGTTGCAGAAGGTAATGTGGTACACGCTCCAAGCGAAGACCCAACAAAAGAAGGATATAATTTCTTGGGCTGGTTTGATGCTTATTCCTATGAAT
>CALCEI010000038.1 GCA_937900575.1 uncultured Clostridia bacterium | reverse complement strand
AAAAGAATAACGATAGCATGTTGCTTGGCAAAGATAATGAAATTAAACAACTTTCTGCGCATATTGAAGAGCAGACGAAGAAATTGCATGAAGAAGAAAGCAAATTGGCAGAATATAATGTTGCTCTCAACAAAATCAACACAAAAATTGATTTAGATAAAATTGAACTGCAAGATATTAGCAACAATTTCTATGCAACATCAACAAAACTCGAAGCACTCAACAATAATAATGCTGAACTTGAAGAAGAAATCTTCAGCACCAGAAGTCAAATTGTGGTTGCAAACAAGTATGTTGAAGAATTAAACAAAGATATTGATTCAACAGACCAACTTGAAATTAACTTTGACACTTCAAACAGCAAGGCTGTAAATTTGGAAAACACAGCATACGAAGAACTTAAAAAGAGAAGAGAAGAATATTCTGAAGAAGGTACAAAGTTAAGGGTTGAAATTGCATCTGTAAGCGAACAAATTAAATCTTTAAACAGAGAAATTGAAACTCAAACAGATGAAATCAACAATATCAAGCAAAACATAGAAAAAACAAATGCAAGCATTTCTGCTCAACAACGCATTTATGACGAAGTTGTAAACTTAAATCACACAAAAGAAGAACGTGAAAATTCACAACAAATTCAACAAGATTTAAGCATATTAAACAGCAAGGTTGCAAACTTTGATAAGCATAAAGCAAGTTTGATGGAAGAATTGAAATCCTTGGACGCAAAAAAGAACGAATTAAATGCAGAAATAACAAAACTCAACACAAGAATCGGCCAAGAAGAAGCCAAATTGCAAAATGTTGATATCAACGTTGAAACAATGCAAGAACGTATTTATGAAGAATATGAACTTACATATACTGATTGTTTAAAATACAAAACAATTGACGAAAATTTTGATATCAAAGAAACATCAATTGCAATCAATAAAGTAAAAAATCAAATCACAGCTTTGGGCATGATTAACATTAATGCAATAGAAGAGTATAAATCTGAAGGTGCACGTTATGAAGAGATGCATGTTCAAATTGAAGATTTGAAAAATGCAGAAGAAGATGCACTTAAAATCATCAAAGATTTATCAACCGAAATGCTTCAAAAATTCAACACAGAATTTGCAAAAATTCAATCCAACTTTACTCACGTATTTAAAGAGTTGTTTGGTGGTGGTAATGCACGTTTGGAATTATTGCCAAGTGAAGACCCACTTACAGCAGGTGTTGATATTATTGCAGAGCCACCTGGCAAAAAATTGCAACATATTTCCTTGCTTTCTGGTGGTGAAAAAACCATGACAGCAATAGCAATTTTGTTTGCAATATTAAAACTTAGACCAATGCCATTCTGTTTCTTGGACGAAATTGAAGCGGCACTTGACGATGCAAACATTGAACGTTATGCAAAGTATTTAAAAAGGTTCAGTGATGATACACAATTTATTGTCATCACACACAGAAAACCAACCATGGAACTTTCCGATTATTTGTACGGTGTAACCATGGAAGAAGGTGGCGTAAGTAAGGTTGTTTCCGTAAAACTTACAGATGCACTTAAGGTTGCAGAAGAACCAAAACAGGAAGAATAAATAATCTACATATGTGGTAACTAACAACTTGCTGTTACCACATATTGCGTTTGGAGAAGGCATGGGCATATTTAAGAAATTTTTTGAAAAGTTAAAATATACGTTCACTCGCACCGAACTTGACGAGGACTTTTATGACGAGTTAGAGTCCTTGCTTGTTTCCAGCGATATGGGTGTTGAAATGGCTTTAAGCATCATTGATGAACTTAAGTCAATATGCAAACAAAAACTTATTAAAGATGTAGATTCTGCACAAGCAGAACTTAAAAATTTGCTCACCCAAAAACTTAACGCAGAAGAAATTAATTTTACTTATCCACTCATCATAACAGTGGTTGGTGTAAACGGTGTTGGCAAAACAACATCAATTGCAAAAATGGCAAACTACTTTACAAAACAAAAAAAGAGTGTGTTGTTGGCAGCAGGTGATACTTTCCGTGCCGCAGCAACCGAACAACTTGATATGTGGGCAGAAAAACTTAAAGTTAAAATTGTAAAGCAAGGCGAAGGTGCAGATTCTGCAGCCGTTGTGTTTGATGCCATTGCAAGCATGAAAGCAAAACAAAATGATGTGCTTATTGTGGATACTGCAGGTAGACTTCACACAAAAACAAATTTGATGAAGGAACTTGAAAAAATTAACAACATTATTGGCCGTGAATATCCTGAAGCCAAACGCATAAATTTAATTGTGCTTGATGCTTCAATTGGTCAAAATTCCATTGCACAAGTTAAAGCATTTAAAGACAGTGTAAACATAGATGGAATAATTTTAACAAAACTTGATGGCACAGCCAAAGGTGGAGTTGTTTATCCAATAATAAATGATTTGCATGTTCCAATTATGTTCACAGGTTTTGGCGAAGGTTTGGAAGATATGTCTGTGTTTGATAAAACAAGTTTTGTGGATAAAATTTTGATGTAGGGCGTATGAACATTGATGAAAGAGTAGAAATTTCAATATTGGTTAAATATTATGGCAAGTTGCTTACAAAAAAACAACTTGAAATTCTTTCCATGTACGTTGATAATAACTTGTCTTTGGCAGAAGTAAGCAGTGAACTTTCAATTTCACGTCAAGCCGTAAAAGATGCTTTAGATAAGGCAGAAGACGCTTTAAGGTCATTTGAAAAACAACTTAAATTTGTTGCCCGTGACCTTAAACTTAAAAGCACAGTTTTGGGTGCAAACATAGATGAAAAAACAAAACAAAAATTACTTAAAATTTTGGAGGGTTAAATGTCTTTATTTTCAAATTTAAGCGAAAGATTAAATCACATTTTCAGCAAACTCACAAAACATGGCAAACTTACTGAACTTGAAATTAAAGAAGCAATGCGTGAAATTAGAGTTGCTCTTTTGGAAGCCGATGTCAACTATCAAGTTGCCAAAGATTTTTGTGCGCGTGTAAGTGAACTTGCAGTTGGTGAAGACATCTTAAAAAGTTTAACTCCAGCACAACAAGTTGTTAAAATTGTTAGGGACGAACTCACAACATTAATGGGTGGCGAAAATCAAAAATTATTGGTTGCTCCAAAACCTCCAACAGTTATAATGATGTGTGGTTTGCAGGGTAGTGGTAAAACAACTTTGTGTGGCAAACTTTCTTTAAAATTGAAGCATGAAGGCAAAAAACCACTTCTTGTTGCATGTGATATTTACCGTCCAGCAGCAATAGAGCAACTTAAAGTGCTTGGCAAACAAATTTCTGTTGATGTGTTTGAACGTGGCACACAAAACCCAACAAAAACAATAAAAGAAGCCATTGATTATGCACAAAAATTTGCTTTGGATACCGTAATTGTTGATACGGCTGGCAGATTGCAAATTGATGAAAAATTGATGGAAGAGTTAAAGGACATTAAAAAGAACATTGACCCAACCGAAATTTTGCTTGTTATTGATGCCATGATTGGTCAAGAAGCTGTTTCAGTTTCAAAAGCCTTTAATGATGCACTTGATGTAACAGGTGTTGTGCTTACCAAAATTGATGGAGACACACGTGGTGGTGCAGCACTTTCAATCCGTTCTGTAATTGGTAAACCAATTAAATTTGTTGGCGTTGGCGAAAAACTTACAGATTTGGAAGCCTTTTATCCAGACAGAATGGCATCACGTATTCTTGGCATGGGAGATGTGTTAACACTCATTGATAAGGCTCAAGAAGCCGTTGACGAAGAAACAGCACGTGAAATGGAGCGCAAGTTCAAAGAAAATAGTTTTGACCTTAATGATTACATCGAACAAGTTGACTCCATGAAAAAAATGGGTGGCTTAAAATCCGTGCTTGGCATGATGCCAGGTTTGGGTGGCAAGTTAAGGCAAATTGAAGATATGATTGATGATAAAATGTTGGATAAAAACAAGGCAATAATTCAATCCATGACAGCAAAAGAACGTGCAAATCCAGATATAATCAACGGAAGCAGACGTGCACGTATTGCAAAAGGTTCAGGCACACAAGTTAGCGATGTAAACCAACTTATAAAGCAATTCAACCAATCCAAAGAAATGATGAAGATGCTAAAAAATCCAAAAGCGTACGGTGGCAAGATGGCGATGATAAAGAAGTTAATGGGTGGTCAATTCTAAGAAACACACACTACGTGTGTCTTTTGTTTTTTATATTGACAAAATGACGGTTACATGTTAAAATAATTATGTGAGGTGTAATATGCCAAATATAACAGACAATGAATATATGGAGCTCAGACATTTTTTTGAAGATGCTGGTGTTGACTTTGATGATGCTGACGGAGATATTGAAAGGTTTATTTTTAATGAAGCACATAAAATAAATCCACAACGTGAACTTAGTGCTCAAAGAAAAACTTATCAATATACTGATAAAGTTGTTCCAACAGTGATGGATCTTTTGCCAGATAGGTTTATGAATGGTGCATATAGTTATGTTGATAAAGATAGCAGTATTATGCAATTGATGGCACGTGAATCAAGGGAAGGAACTTCAGTTTTTGAATTTTTGAAAAAAGACCCTAATGAACTTAAAATTACATTTGCTTTGATATGTAAGAATACAAATGCAGTAAACTTTGATATCGATGGAAATTTGCTTTATCTCAACAGAGATGCGCTTATAAAAAATAAACATTTAAATTCACTTTTGTTGGCACTTAAACTATATTATTTTAGAGATTACAGGAAAGCTGCATTAAAAGAAATTGAAATTGTAAAAGAATTTGAAACTAATCATTCAATGGATTATAAAAAAATTTGCAAAGATTTGATTGACCAAAACATGATTAACGCAGAACATGTTGATGAAGATGTTTTAGCATTGTTGGCTGACAATAACAGGGGTTATGACAAAGCTGACATTGAAAAATTATCAAACTTCTTGCACAAAGTATATGATGATGCTTTATTGCGTGAGACAATTAAAGAAAGATACGCAATGAAAATGAACGTAAATTACATGCACAAAGTTGTTCTTGTAAATGAATTAGAAGCGACAGATAGCGATGCAAAAGTTGAATATGATAATGACAAAAAATCATATTCATGCGATATCGACGGTGAACACTTTGAAGGTACAGATGAAGAATTGATTGATTTCTGTACAGATATTAGGAACCATAGAGTTGGCATATAATTTTGTAAAAACGCTTGACACTTATAAAAAAAAGTGTTAAAGTGTAAAGTGAAATTACTTTACAGTTAAATTTCAAAAAGAAAAGGAGACATTATGGCAGTAAAAATCAGATTAACCCGTTTGGGAGATAAGAAAACACCTTTCTACCGTGTTGTTGTATCAGACAGCAGAGTAGCACGTGATGGTAAGTACATTGAACAACTTGGCACATACAATCCACTTGCAAATCCAGCAGAAATCAAAATCAACAAAGAATTGGCAGAAAAATGGGTAAAATGTGGCGCAGAACCAACAGAAACAGCACGTACATTGCTTCAAAGCATTGGTGTTTTGGAAGTTAAGGGAAATCGTCCACCAAAAACAAATAATAAAAAGAAAAAAGCATAAGGAGTAGTCTATGCAAGAAATGTTAACATACATTGTTAAGTCTCTTGTTAGTTCTCCAGATGCGGTTGAAATTGTGGAAGAACAACAAGGCAAAACAAAAGTTTACAAAGTTTTTGTTGATAAAAAAGATTTAGGCAGTGTAATCGGTCATGGCGGTTGTATTGCAAATGCAATTCGCACAGTTATTAAATCAATAAACAGCAATCACGAACGTGTTGTTGTTAAGTTTGATGCAAAGGAAGTGGCATAAGCCACTTTTTTATTTTGACATTGTGTTAAAAATTATTTTAATTTTTAATTAAATTGTGTTATTATATAATTAGTTATGGAAAATTTGTTTGAAATTGGCAAAATTGTAAGGACGCATGGCATCAAGGGCGCTGTAAAAATAATCAGCAACATTGATGCAGATTTTTCCATGTTTAAACACGTTTACTTGGGTGCAGAAAAACTTCAAGCAAACATAACAAAAGTTTTGCCTCTTAACAATGATGCTTATTCTGTTTGCTTTGATGTTATAAAAACAATTGATGAAGCAGAAAAATTTAAAAACATTTCAGTTTATGTCAATAGGGCAGAATATAAGTTCTTTGATGATAGAGTTTATATGTCCGACCTCATAGGCAAAAAAGTTGTTGATGAATTTGGGCAAGAATATGCAACAGTTGTTGATTATGAAGATTATGGTGCAACAAGCATTTTAACACTTAAAGTTGGGGCAGTAAGTTATGATTTGCCTTTTGTTAAAGATATAATTGTTTATAACAAAGCAAAAGATGTGCTTGTTTGTTCAAAACAAAAATTTGAGGATATGCGCGTATGAAAATTGATATATTAACCTTGTTTCCAGAAATGTTTGCACCTCTTAAAGAAAGCATA
>CALCEI010000037.1 GCA_937900575.1 uncultured Clostridia bacterium | reverse complement strand
TATCTTTATCAAGAATAATACCTTTATAAATTCTTGGTTTAGATTCAGCATTGTTAACATATTTGCTTGGACCTGTCAAACTTGCTGCTGCAATATGCCATGCATCTTTATATTTTAATTTACCATTAGAGTCCACATAAGAGATCCTTGTTTTTGTAGAAAACTCTTCACTCTTTGCTGCTGAAATTACGTACATATCACAAGCAATGAAGTTACTTTCATTTCTGTTCATATAGTTTTCAGATGCAGTACGTCCAGCAACACTGTTGGAGGCTTGTACATGAACTTTAATTGTCTTCTTTTCGCCATTTTGTGAGCGCATTGGCAAAGTGTAAATAACTGGTTGGTTAACATTTTTCTTAACTTTAATTTCTTTAATTTGTTCTGGCTTTAATCCCATCATTGTAAGGAAAACGTTGGAAACTGCATTTTCATGCAACACCATCAAACCGGTTGTATCAATTGGGAATTTTTTATTAATTTCATCCCTATCCAAATCCATTTGTAACAACCAATCTTCTTGAGAAATTTTGTCCCTGTTTTTGTTTAAATAATCACTTAAACATAATTTGAATTCTTTTTCTTTTGTTGCAGTGTTATAACCAACTTTTTTAAACTTCTTTTTCATATGGTCTGCAAATATTTCCATAAATTTTGCATCTTTCAAATACTTAGGAACAAGAATTTTTTCAAGTTTTGAAGAGTTGGCTTCATAAACTTTTTTGCTTTGTTCTTTAAACACAAATTGTTCAATTTGTTCTGTAGGTTGTTCCGTCATTGGCTTAAATGCTAAGGATTCATCCATCTGGAACGTTTTCATTGCTTTTTTAACAATTGCGTGTAAAAGTGTTTGATAATCATTTGATGCCAACCTTATTTCAGTTGAGTTATAGTGATAACCAATTATTGAATTTGCAATTGGTTTAACCATTTTTGCAGAAGTATACATGTCGGAGAATAATTTATCAATAATTTCTGGTGTCTGTTGTGCCTCTTTTGTTAATTGAACGGCAACATCAAACATGTTTCCAGTAATTGCAATGTGAGCATTGCTTTTTTTACTTAAACTTCCAACAAAATCTTTAACCAAGGTTTCGTTTGTCAAATCTTCACGGCCTGTTAATATACCAGAAACGGTATCAAAATAAAATTCGTTGTCTGGTTGTTGTTTTGCCCTAAACATTTTTGCCAATTTTTGTGCAGCCTCACCACGCAAGGAATCATAAGCAATGCACGCTTGTTCTTCTGTCAAAATTGTTTGGTCTTTTTCAATTCTTTTACATTTATTATTAAAGTATGTGTGCAACTTTAACATCTCTGGTGTAAGAATGTCCCTTGCATTAATTAATTCAAAGTGAGAAACTGGTTTGTTTGTCTTTTTATCCAAAGATACAGATATCAGCAAAACTTCATCATTTAAAATTGCTGCAGGTCTGTAACCAGCCCTGTCTGCATATTCAGATTCTTCTTGCATGGAACCAAAATTTATGGCATGAATTGTTTTGCTAATTTTGTTTCCTTTGTCATCTGTATAATAAACTTCTTGGTTTCCAAAATTTGGTTGATGAGTGTGTCCTGTAAATTTTCCATCAACAGCCCTTGCTTGTGGACTTTGCAAATTTTGTGTTACATTCCTACCACTGTTTGAAGAATTTTTGTCTCCATGTTCAGCAACAAGAGTAACTATATGATTCAATCTTTTATCATCTGGTTTAAATTGGAGTGTTCCAAACATTCTGTTTGCGGCATAAGCATCACCCAAACCATGTTTTTCCATTATCCAACGAGTACTTCTTAAAGATGTTGATTTTGTTATGGAATATCTTCATACATTAGAAGTATATTCATATATTCGTATTGGAGAAGAACAAGGAGACATTGAGAATGAATTTTGTTACGAAAATTGCGGTAAACATCGAAATG
>CALCEI010000036.1 GCA_937900575.1 uncultured Clostridia bacterium | reverse complement strand
GAAAATTCTTCAACTTTAGCTTGTACAAGATCAAAGTTATTGCAAACCCAAAGAATTGCAGCAACCAATGCACCAAGAACAACAATCATGAAAGTTATTGGTGAAGTTACAAAACCAAGAACAGCACCAAAAGCAGTTGTTGCAGCAGTGGCAAGTGTGGTTGCAATAGCAGCTGCATTTTGTGCAATGTTATATGCCACAATAGCAGCTGTTAAAGCACCAATTGCAATTGCTATATATTGCATTGGTTCCTGGTTGTTCTGAATCCATTCAGCTAACTTTTGAAAACCGGAAACGCATTTTGTAACTGTTCCAACTAATTTGGTCATTACCGGAAGAAGCATTCCACCAATTGTTTCCTGCAATTTTTCTTTTGCAGAATTCAATTGTATTGTTTGCCCCTTGTAAGAATTTACGGATCTTTCACAATCCCCAATAGCATCCTGTGATTGATTCAAAATTGCTTGATATCTAACTTCCATCTTTTGGGCTTCAGTTAGTTCTGCAAATGAACCTTCATATCCAAGTTGCAACTGTGCTTGTGCAAGTGTGTTTTCATTAAGAACAGCACCAAGTGATTTGGCAGATTCACTTTGCCCCATTAAGGCTTTTGACATTGCATTAACAGCATCAGTTTCATTCAGATTGTTGAATGATGCAAGATCCAATGCCAGGGAAACAAGATTTTCAGACAGTGCAGCAGATGCATCCCTGGTCATTCCCATGCCAACAAACATATTCTGATTATCTGCAAGATAACCCTTGATTGTATTGCTGTTTCTGCCAATTGCAGATGCAAAATTATCTGCCCAATCTGAAACTTCTGATGTCATTCCTTGGAAAACAACATCAAACTTGTTTTGCATTTCTTCAACATTTGAAGCTGCTTCAACACAAGATTTTCCAAAATCAACTATTTTAGAAACTGTGAAATAAGTGGCAATTGCTGCACCTATTTTTTTAAAGGCATTATTTATTTTATCTGATGAATCAGATGCTTTTTTTGTGGTATTGTCAAGTTCTTTATTTGCTTCATCATTATGTCCTACTTC
>CALCEI010000035.1 GCA_937900575.1 uncultured Clostridia bacterium | reverse complement strand
TCTTTCTTTGCAGTGCGTAACAACTTTTTCAAGTTTAGCAATTGCATAGTTTCCTTTGTCCAAAGCAATATTAAATTCCACGGTCTCTTCAGGCAGAGCATAAGGCACAAACACGGTTTTGCCGTCAAGTTTACCAACACCTTCCCCGTTCATACCCAAAGATATAATTTTTGTTTGCATGTAAAAAGTATATTTCAAATTTAATTTTTAGTCAACAATAAAAAACTTGAAAAATTTTCAAAATTTTATCAAATTCTAACAAATTTAGAATTTATTTTTAAAAATTTTATAATTCTAAAAGGTTTAGAGTTTATTTGTCTCATTTTGTTGTTTTTGTTTTGTAAATTACCCTTATTATACTATAATTAAACTAAGGAGTAAAAATGAGTAAAGTTGCTTTGGTGGTGGATAATTCCGCTGCAATGACAAGTGAAGAATTAAAACGTGCAAACGTAACAAAGCTTGTGCCAATTTCTTTTATTGTAAATGGTGAAGAATTTTATGAAAATGACACCATGTCACATGAAGATTTTTACAGGTATTTGTTGGATAACAATACAGAACTTAGCACATCTCAACCAAGCATAGAACTTGTTAAAGATGCATGGCGCGAAGTGCTTAAAGATTACGACGAACTTATTTACATAATTTTATCCAGTGGTTTGAGCAATGCTTGCAACACAGCCCAAAATGCCAGCCATGAAGATGAATTTGAAGGCCGTGTATTTGTTGCAAACAATCAACGCGTTTCTTACATGAACAAAATGGCAATGTTTGTAGCAAGACATTTGATTAATCAAGGTAAATCTGCTTTGGAAATTAAAGAATATTTGGAACATACTGCCGGCGAATGTGGTGCGTACATTGCTGTTGATACAATAAAATATCTTAAAAAGGGTGGGCGCATTACACCTGCTGCAGCTGCCATTGCAACAATTTTAAACATAAAACCAATTTTGCAAGTGCATGGTGGTAAGTTGGATTCTTACGCAAAAGTTATGGCCATGAAAGTTGCAAAATCTAAAATTATTGAAGCAACAAGGAAGGAAGCAGAACAACGTTTTGCTGAAGAACTTAAAGATGGCAAACTTATTGTAAGCATTGCACACACTTATCCAGATGTAAACGATCCAGAATTGTTGGCATTTAAGAATGTTGTTAAACAAGCTTTTCCAGATATGAAATTCTTTGTTTTGGATCCATTGCCTGCATTTGTTGCTTGCCACACAGGCCCAAAAGCAATTGGCGTTGGTTATGCAGTGGATAGGCTTGGCGTTAGGGATGAATTTATTACTGAGGATTAAAAGAAATGGACAAAAGTCCATTTTTTTGTTAAGATTAAAATATGGAAATTGAAATTAATAAATCTAAATTTGTTGCATACAAATTTGAACTGAACAGTTTGCAAGAAGTTAAAGAATATTTACAAAGTCTTAAACTGCAACACAAAAAAGCAA
>CALCEI010000034.1 GCA_937900575.1 uncultured Clostridia bacterium | reverse complement strand
TGTGCTTGCAATTCTTCGTCTGAAAGACTTGCATAATAATCTGCCTTTGCTTCAATTTTTGCAATTGTTTTTTCAATTTTATTTAAACTTCTTTTGTTGTCTGATGCAAATATATTAGAAAAAAATCCCATAATGTGTCCTTTTTATAACAAGTGTATTTTAACATAGTTAAAATTATTTGTCTAGCAAATTAAAGTTTTGTAAAACGTCAAAAATTTACAAAATTGTGACACATTTTGTTATTTTGTTTGTGTTATTTTGTGCTAATTGCTAAAATGTTTGTGTGAGGACAATATGGATAAACTTTTTAAGGTAGATTTCTTTGATAATATCCTTGGAACAATAGGTAAACGTGAAGCACATAAAAAACCAATTTTGCACAGGGCATTTTCTGTGTTTTTGTTTGATGGTAACAAACTGCTTTTGCAACAAAGGGCAAAGGGGAAATATCACTCTGGCGGGTTATGGGCAAACACATGTTGCAGTCATCCACACAGTGAAGATACAAAAAAAGAAGCAGAAACAAGACTTAAAGAAGAATGTGGAATTAAAAATGTAAAGTTAAAAGAATTGTTTAAATTTACATATTTAACCAAGTTTAATGATGAGTTGTACGAGCATGAATTGGACCATGTTTTTGTTGGTGAATTTTCTGGTAAATTCAAGCCAAACAAAGAAGAAGTTGCTTGCATGCGTTGGGTTGATGTGGACAAACTTAGCAAAGACATGTTGGCCCACCCAACAAAATATGCAACATGGTTTTTAATTTGCGCACCAAAAGTTATAAGTTACATAAAAAGCAACAAAAAAACACCTAAATTTTAGGTGTTTTTTGTTACAATGTTTTTTCATCTGGATGCTCATCAGTATAAATTTTTATTGCTTGCTTTACCAAAGGATGTTGTTTATAATTTTCAGCTTGAGTATCCACCATTCTAAGAACAGATAAATCTTCAGCTGCATTAGCTAAACCGGCATCTATATTTTGTGCTTTTTCCATTTCAAAGGCAGGTTACATCTGATCAAATAAAAATGGACATAACATTGAAATTCCAATGTTTTTTTATATTCTTCAACAGCCAAACGTGTTTGATAACAATCTAAAGTTACATCACGTTTAATTGCTGATTTCATATCAGCTTTACCTTGTTTGGTTGCAGGAACTGATTTCAAGAATTTGGCCAACAAATGTTTTTTTATAAGTAACACAATAAGGCCTTGTTTTCTTATCGTACCATGAGCAAATACATTTTCTTCCAACTTGGAAAAACGTTCTGCTTTTGTTTGTCCCATATTGCCTCCTAACGATTATATTATAGCACAACAGGCTTTATTTGTCAACATGAGCCTTAATTTGAGAAAATCAAAAAAAGCAATTGACAAAAAATTATAACTTTGTTATACTAAC
>CALCEI010000033.1 GCA_937900575.1 uncultured Clostridia bacterium | reverse complement strand
CTTATGCGTTGCATTCTTGTGTGCAAGTTTTTTGGCAACTTTGCCATTGCTTAGAACAACTGCACCAGCACATGCAACAGATTCTTCTGTAACATGGAAAGCAAATGAACATGGTTACACAAACGAACAAGTCGTAACAGATATCACTTTTAATGACGTTGTGAAAGGTCTGTTTGCAAAAGGCGGCAATGCTCAAGGCAATACACCAAAATATTATACTACTGGTGAGGCTGTGCGTATATATGCAAATAATACCTTGACAATTACTATATCAGAGAGTTACATAACCAAAATTGAAATGGTACTTCATGACCCAGGTTCTGGTAAACGTGGCCAATTAGTTGTGAACTCTGGTAGTGGAGAACTTACGCAAGATAATTCCAGTGCCACATGGTTGTGCACAAAAGGTTCCGAACCAAGCACGGTTGTCTTTGAAAATGTAGTTCAACAAATACGTTATCAATCCATAACAGTTTACTATGCTGGTAGCCATGAACATGCTTGTGAAGAAATTGTATCTGGCGAAGAACCAACATGTACAGAACCTGGATATAAAACTGCCTATAAGTGCAGTTGTGGTTTATACTTTGCAGACCAAGCATGTACAATTGAAATTGGTGATGATGATGACGTGCTTGATTGGTGCATGGAAGGTGGCGAAGGTTACCTTGCTCCACTTGGACACGATTTCGAACATGCACATGTTGAATATGAAGTGACAATGAAAAGTCGTACAGATACTCGACCTGTTGTAGTAGCTAAATTAGTGTGTGGAAGAGGTTGTGGTGAAATAATAAAAGCAGAAAGTTCAAATGCTGGATATGTTAAAGAAACTGACGCAACATGTACCGAACCAGAAAAAGGTTATTACACTGCCACATTTACTGACCCAGACTTCCCTGCATATGTAAGTGAAACCGTAACAGTTGGCGACCCATTGGGTCACACTCACACGGGCGCAACAGTTGAATATGCTTGGAACGGAAATATGTGTACAGCATCTCTGCGTTGTGGAAGATGTCATGAAGTATGTGAAATTGAAACACATAGCGCAAAACGTGCAATAGAGGATACACCTGCAACTTGCTTGGATAACGCAAGAGGCCATTATGAAGTAACCTTTACTGAAGATTGGGTACCAGTAAAAACCCAAAGTTCCACACATGGTGCAATAGAAATTGCCAATACAGCATTGGGGCATGATGATGAACATGCAACATTGAAATACTTCTGGTTTGGCGACGTATGTACGGCATCAGAATGCTGTGGCAGATGTGGTACTCCATTGGAATCTGAAACCAAAAAAGCAGATTACGTAAAAGATACAGACGCAACATGTCAACATAATGAAAAAGGTCACTACACTGTAACCTTTACAACAATAACAACCGAAACAAAATCTACAGGCACAAACAGTGTTGAAATTGCAGACACAAAATTGGAACACACAGCATCAGCTGTTGAATACACATGGGAAGATGACAAATGTACTGCAACAATTCATTGCACAGTGTGTGGTGAAGAATTAGACCATGAAACAGTTACAGCGGAGCACGTTGTTGATACCCCTTCAACAGACTGCAAAACAAATGCAAAAGGTCACTATAAAGCAACCTTTACAAGATTATCCACTGCAACAAAAGCAACCCCAGCAAACAGTGTTGAATTTGAAGGTACACAAAAACCTCATCAATTTAATGATGCAGACGTAAAATATACTTGGTTTGGTCAATATTGTACAGCAACGGTTAAATGTTCAAATTGTGATGAAACCTTGGCTGAGACAGTCCTTGGCGAAGAAGTGGTTGATACACCAGCAAGTTGTCAATCTAACAAAAAGGGTCACTACACTGCAACATTTACAAAATTTGCTTCAACATCAACAGATGCAAACAGTGTTGACTTCCCAGATACAAAATTACCACATGAATATGATGTTTCAAAAATTACATATGCTTGGAACGGCCCAGAATGTTATGCAACAGTTAAATGTTCAAATTGTGATGAAACCTTAACAGAAAAAGGTGTTGTTGAATATAGAAAAGATACAGATGCAACATGCTCTGCAAACGAAAAAGGTCATTACAAAGCAACATTTAGAGTGTTGCCACAAACTGAAGTTTCAAAATATACAAGTCCAAACAGTGTTGAGGTTGACGGAACAAAGTTAACTCACGTTGAAGGCACAGTTGAATATGTATGGGATGGCAACAAATGTATAGCATCAATTAAATGTACACAATGCCATGAAGAATTAAAACATGCAGAAGCAACTGGTGAGTTTGTTAAAGATACAGCCGCAACATGCTCTGCAAACGAAAAAGGTCATTACACTGCAACCTTCACAGAAGATTGGGTAACAGAAAAAACTCAAACTTCAGAAGCAAATTCTGCAGAAAAACCTAATTCAAAACTTGCTCATGAATTTGATTATGAACATGCAACATATTCTTGGTTTGCAGCACAATGTACTGCACAATCAACATGTAAACATTGTGATGAAAAAGATTTCAAAACAGTTTATGGTGTTTATGTAAAAGATGTTAATGCAACATGTACCGAGCCAGAAAAGGGTCACTATGAAGCCTTTAAAGATGACGCACATTATGCAGAACAAAGCACAGACGAGGCAAGTGTTACAACTGGAAACAAGTTGGGTCACACAACACATCATATTGATGGTCAAGCATCCACATGTTCAGAATATGGTTGGAAAGATTACTATCAATGCGATAGATGTGAAAAATACTTTGAAGATGAAGTTGGCAACAAATTGATTGGTGATGCAACAGCTTTGGAAACATGGAAACAAAATGCTGGCAAAATTGAAAAATTGCCACACACACTTGAACTTGTTGAAGGACAACCTGCAACATGTACAGAAGATGGTTGGACAGATTGTTACAAATGTTCAGTTTGTGGTGAATACTGTGCAGATGAATCTGGAAAGGTTGTGATTGGCGACGAAACAGATTATAATAATTGGAAAGTTGGCAATGGTAAAATTAAAGCAAGCGGTCACGCACTTGAACTTGTTGAAGGACAACCTGCAACATGTACAGAAACCGGTTGGAAAGATTATTATCACTGCGTAGTTGAAGGTTGTGATAAACTCTTTGAAGATTCAAAGGGCACAAAAGAAATTGAAAATTTATCATCTTGGAAAGCAAATGATGGTAAGATTGCAACAATTGCACATAACCCAGTTTATGTTGAAGGTAAAGCTGCAACATGTACAGAAGATGGTTGGTATTATTATTATGAATGTTCAATGTGTCACAAATTATTTGAAGATGAAGATGGCACAACAGAAATTACAGATTTAACTGCTTGGAAACAAGGTGAAGGTAAACAACCTGCATTCGGTCATGCTATGACATATTATGAAGGAAAACCTGCAACATGTACAGAAGCAGGCTGGGAAGATTATTACCACTGCTCTATTTGTGAAAAATATTTTGAAGATGAAGATGGCACAACAGAAATTACAGATTTAACTGCTTGGAAAGTTGGCGCCGGCAAAATCAGTGCATTGGGACATGACTTTACTGGTGGAATTGGATACGTTTGGAATGAAGAAACTCATGAATGTTCTGCACAAACACACTGCAGCAGATGTGACCAGTATATCGATGAAACAGTGCAAGGCGTATATAAAAGAGATTACCAAGCAACATGTACCGAAAATGAAAAAGGCCACTATGAAGCCTTTGTAGACATGCCTGGATACACAAAACAAACAACCGAAATGTTTGAAGTTGAAGGCACAATATTGGGCCATGATTATGAAGTAACATATACATGGAGCAAAGACAAAACAGAATGTGTTGCAGAAGCACATTGCAACAGATGTGGTCACGAAGATGAAGAAAAAGCAAGCATTGCTGA
>CALCEI010000032.1 GCA_937900575.1 uncultured Clostridia bacterium | reverse complement strand
CATATTCTTTTCTATATATTTCGTTTTGATCACTAAAGTTGTCAGGACTTGTTTTATCATAAAAATAATAACTCTCACCATCAACAAAAGAATCATTTGTGCTGAACCAAACGGAATTTTGGTTGGTCTTTACATAATTTATCTTGTCTGCAAGAATCTCTGCTTTTGCTGTGTTAAAAGTTGTTATATCGTCTGATGTTAAACCTTCCACAACATCATCGAGGGTGTTTGGGTCAGTTTCATTTTTCACAACATTTTTAGCAAGTTGAACATTTGCCAAAGCATCTTCTTGTGCAATAACATTGCCAACACGTTCTAATGAAGTGCCGTTCAATGAATACATTAATTGTAGACGTTCTGCACCTGTTGGAACATTGTCTTTGTTGTATCCATTTGGTACAATCAAATCCACATCGTCGCTTGTGGCTGTAGATAATGTTACATATCTAAGTTGAGCTTCGTCATAGCCGTCTTTAGAATACTTTGCTTCAAAACCATTAATTTGCAAGGTTTGACTATCAATCTTCAAACTTTCGGTTATATCTGGCGCATTTTCTTTGTTGTCGCCCGTATAAATATAGTTGAAATTAAAGTTGTATGTTCCAACTTCACTAAACATCATAACAACAAAGTTTTTGTCTTCAGAAGAAGTTAAATTATAAACAACAGGTTCAAGTTTTTCGCCGGAAGAAACAATATCACAAACCAATTGTTTTCCAAAAATTCCATTATCCTTATATGTGTATGTATACGTACTACGTTTGCCGTTTGCAATGTATGTATAATTCATGTTGTATTTTGTGTAGTCGTAAGTTAAGGTTGGATAATTTGTGTTGTCTCCCAAACGATAATGTTTGTTGCCGATATTGTCGGTTACCAAAACGTCACCATAAACAGAGAATGTTGGTTTTGCAGAATAACTGTAAGTTTTACCTTCTGGTATGTATTCGCCAATATAAGAAGATTCAAAAATTAAATAGAATGAAAATTCTTTTGTATATTTTTTGTTGTTAACCCAATATTCAACATTAAAGGTGTAAAATCCTTCTTCAAAATCTGATTGTGTTAAAAGGCAAACATAATCTTCATAAGACGTGCCACTTGCATCTTGATAAACTCTTCTAAGGAAAGGCAAGGTCTTACTTACTCCACCTTTAGTAACATCAACAGTTAAGTGTGTGATGTATGATGTATATAATGGTTTTTCATCAGCATCAACTTCGGAGTTGTTGTAAACTTTTCCTGTATTAATGTCATAAACATAACTTCCAAGCGTAAACATAACTGCTTGAGACATGTTTATAACTTCATCATCTTTTGTTATGCTTGAACTGTAATAATGGCCATTGATAAGAATGTTGTTGTTAAGCATAACGTACTTGTCATTTTCAACAACATACTTTGGTTTATCGCCATTGTTTACGTCCATATAGTAATATGTATGGTCTTCATCTACGCCGTCATCTTTTCTTTTTGCTTTAAAAGATTTGATTGCTGTGGAAGCATCTAAAATGTTGCCATCTGTATAATCGTCTGCAACTGCAACTTTTTCAACAGACATAATAACATTGCTGTTTCTATCATAAGAACTGAATTCTTCTTCACCAACAATAACTGAGGCATAGGCCTTATCTTCTTTATTAAATAATTCAAACAAATTAAGCAAACCAACACTTGCAAATAAAAGTGCAAGTGTGCATATAATTGTTTTTAATAATGCTTTGCTTTTCCCTTTCAAAATCCTACCCCTTATTATTTTTTGCAACCGTCAAAATATTATTGATGGTTGGTCTAAATAAATTATATTTATTTACATTATACCACAAGGAAAAACATTTGACAAACAAATAAAAACAAAATTTGTCAAAATTTTACAAGAAATAAAATCAAAAATAAATGGTTAAAAAATTAAAATAAAATCATTTAAAAATAAAAAATAAATAAATTAAATAAAAAATACGCAATTTTTTAATATTTTTTGCGTATTTAATAATTTAAATTAATTTTTCAACATTTTTTATTGTTACAAGTTTTAAAGTTTTAACAATTTGCTTTGTGTTTGCATCAACATAATAAAAGTAAGTGCCATCAATTCTATCCACAAAAAATTCGTAAGCACAAACTTCTTTGCCAGAATCAAGCCTTATTATTGTTTTTTCAGTATTCAATATTTCGTAATCAAAACCAAGTAGACTTTCTGCATCGTCAATCGAAACATTAAACTCGCCATTTCTTGTTGTGTGGTTCAGTGCATAATTAAGTGCTTCAAAACCAATTATTTCTTGATTTGTTAAATCAACCTTAACTTTAACAAGGTCAGGGTAATAAATAACTCCGTTAACTTTTGGTGCTAAATTTATATAAGCAACATTTCCATGTAATTCACACCAAACACTAACCATATCTTTAAAGCCGACGTTGTTTGTAAATGTCTGCGCCATAACCTGTGCCTGCTCTGTGCCAATTATTGCATCGCCATCTTCGGCATAACCGGAAATTGTAATAAGAAGTCCACCACGTTTGCTTACTTGAGCCACAAATTTTTTCTTGCCAATTTCAACATCAAAATCGTAGGTTGAAATATCACCTTCTGTTGTATCTTTAAAATTAATTTCAGCATTTCTGTTTCTGTAAACAATGTTGTTCAAATAATCCTTTGCTTCGTCCACAGAAATTTCTTCTGTTGGCAAGCCTTTAACAACAGCCGTTTCAAGTGCTGTTGAAAATGGGCCATCAAAAATCATGGTTGGATAATCAATTGCATCGGACGTTAAATCTCCCATGCTTGTGGATAATTCTGTCATGCCACTCTGCGTAAAAATTCCTGCGTCAACAAAGTTAAAACCCGTATCATACATACCATAATTTTGGTAATTAAAATTTTCTTTAATTTGCCCTAGAACAAGTGCAATTTCATCAAATAATAATTCTTGTTCTTGCGTTAAATTTTCGTTCTTATTTAATACACTTGTATATGCTTCGCAAACACCGTTCACCTGATTAAAAAATTTGGTTGCCGACATGACGTTTTCTGCATCAACCGGCAACACACTTAAACCTGTTACAACATAGTTGCAATCCTGCATCATATCTTGCAAAGTGCTTAATTTTGCTTGCTTTGTTGTAAGGGTGGAATACTTTGCCAAATCAACAGATAAATTGTTGATATTATCAACCATCGAGAAATAACTTGAAGCATAAATTCCTTCCAATGTTTGACTGTTTTGTTTTTCGGATTTATACACTTGATAATAAGCGATAAGCACGCAAGTAAGCACAACAACAAGCGAAACAATTGCAATAATAAGCCAAGGGACAACCTTTTGTGCATTGCTTTTTTGCTTGGTATTTTTATCTTGCTTTAAATCATCTTTCTTTTCAAAATTTTCACTTACAATTTGTTGTTTTTTCATAATTTCTCCTTATTAAACAGCAAAGATGTGATTGCCAATTGTGGTAACATATTTTGTGGAACGAATCCATGAACTTGTTGCAGTTTTTGGATTATAATAATAAACTGAACCGTATGTTGGGTCCCAACCATTTAGGGCATCGTCAGCAGCCTGATATGCCTTGTTGTTTGGCTCCAAATTAATTTGACCATCATTAACGGCTGTGAAAGCCCAAGGTTGATAAATTACACCGGAAACTGTGTTTGGAAATCTGCTATCTCTAACCCTGTTTAAAACAACTGCAGCAATGGCAACTTGTCCTGTGTAACTTTCTCCACGTGCTTCGGCATAAACCACCTTGGCAAGAAGATATCTATCGTTGCTGTTATATGTGGAAGAACTTTGAGATTTGCTTACATTAATTCCCATTTTTGCAGCAGTTAAAGGGCCAACAATTCCGTCTTGAGTTAATCCATATTTCTTTTGAAATTTCTTAACTGCAGCAATGGTTTTGGGGCCATTAATTCCGTCAACTGCACCTGTGTAATAACCCCATTTTTTAAGTCTGGTTTGCACTTCTTTAATGTCTGCAGTTGCAGCATAAACTGAAGTTATTTCTGCGTTGGAAAAAGTTGGTTTGTTGTAGGTTAATCCAATGGTTGCAACAAGCCCAGAAACAAGCACAAATACAGTAATCATAAACACCAAAATTTTTTTCATTTTCTCCACCTAATCAAACAGATTTTTAATCCATTCAACAATTTTAGATTTATATTTAATTTGTATTGCATTTTCATTTTTATTCACAAAACACAATGGTGGGTACATAATACACCACCAATTGTCGCCAACGGCTTCGCCAAGTTCCACAATAACTGCGTCGTAATAGCCGGCTTCCAGAGTTATGTTATTGTAGGTACGTGTTGGGAAATATTCGTTATCAATTTTAATATGCGCAGAATAATTTAAGTTGTTTTCTTGCAATTTTTTGTTTGAAATTGCTTCCATGCTGGTCTTTAACTTTTCCACAATGTCAACTGCTTGACCCTTTGACGTTACGTCGGCAAAATATGGAGATAAATATTTAACAAGTTCATCTTTAATTTGATATTTGACATTTTGGTCAACTGTAAGATTGCTATTTGCCCTTATATGTATTCTTAAGTAATCATATCCTTTTTGTTCGGGCAAAAATAATGCAACAGAAAATATTGCAAAAAATAAAATAATAATTATTAAAAAATATTTTTTCATATTTTAATTCTTGGAAATTATTTTCAAAAAAAACGCAAAAAAATAATATTTTTTGCGAATTTTTATTTATTTTTGTAATATTTTTAATTAATATTTCTCCCTTGACTATTTAAAAGTG
Source organism: uncultured Clostridia bacterium (assembly GCA_937900575.1). Classification (GTDB taxonomy): domain Bacteria; phylum Bacillota; class Clostridia; order Christensenellales; family UBA1242; genus Onthoplasma. The sequence goes on along the minus strand of CALCEI010000032.1, from coordinate 889 downwards.
TGTTCCATGTTCTTGGCCCAACAATACCGTCTACAGTTAATCCGTTTTCCGTTTGAAATTCTTTTACAGCATTTAACGTTTCAGCACCAAAAATCCCATCTAAATTTGTTATTGGATAAAGGTAAGAAAGCAATAATCTTTGCAAAAACAAAACCGCGCTTTTCATGTCCCCTTGTCTTAGTGTTACGGCACTTGGATTTATGTTTAAAAGAGCATTCCAAGTGTTGCGTCCCACAATGCCATCAACCGTGAGACCATTGTTGCGTTGGAAACTTTTTACAGCATTCAATGTGTTGTTTCCAAAACTACCGTCTGTGGTTAAATTGTAGCCATATTGGTTTAACAAGTACTGCAAAAGTTTTACATCATTACCCCTGCTAGATGCCTTTAAAATAGGGTAATTCTGCAGTTCACGAGCAACATAATTTACGCCTAAATAAGCGCAAACTCCGGCACATGCACCTTCGCCAACATTGTTTACAAAAATTGGGTTAAGCATTAATTTTGCTTCTTCCCTGTTTGTCATATAACCTGCTTCAATTAAGGTGGAAGGACAGTTTACGTTGGATAAAACTCCAACCGAAAGTGTGCCAACAAAACGTCCAGGTCTGTTGGTAAAGTTTACAACATTTTCATAAACACGTTCGCTTAAATTTCTACTTCTGGTTGCAAACGAATTATATGGACTATAATAAACTTCAATGCCACGTGCAGAATTAAAAGATGTTCCATTGCCGGCAGCATTATAAGCAAAAGTTACAAGAAGGCTAAGCCTTGCTCTGTTAATCCTTGTAACACGTGTTGAAACGCTTGTATCTTGAATTTCTGGGTGTACATCATAAATATTAAATCCACATCTTAAACACGCAAAAATAAAATTTAATTTTGC
>CALCEI010000031.1 GCA_937900575.1 uncultured Clostridia bacterium | reverse complement strand
TTTTTTAATGTTTATAAAGTGTTAATTATGCCTTGTTCTTTGATGAGTCTATTTTGATATTCTTGTGAACTTTCACACATGGTAAGCAAAACTTCATATTCAATTGGTGCTGTAACATCTTTTGTTATATCTTCAATTGTTTTTCCGTCCGCCAAGGTTACGCCTTCTTTCAAAAATCTAAAATATTCACATCTTTTGTTAACTTCGGCATCAGTAAGTTCATCTTGTTCTCTTACACAAAATTTATTGTAAACGGTTACACCTTTAAATTTTTCTTTTAATTTATGTTCAACAAACTTTGTCCATTTGTGTAAATCTTCATATTTTGCATAATCTTTTTCAAAAATTGACATATAACTGCCACAAATATCAGTGGTTGATAAGAAAAAGCAATTTTTCATTTCCGTTCTCCTTAAAGTTTTTACATTATACCATATTGCCCTAAACATTGCAAGAGCTTTCATTTTTAATTTGCATGTTGCTTATAAAATTTATTTAATAAAGTTTGGAATTCTTTTGGAAGTTTTTTAAGTGCCAAGGTTTTTAAGTTTTTGTCAACGCCATACAAAGCTTCCGCCATGCCACCAACAATGCATGCGTTTGTATCTGTATCCCCACCAAAAGAAATGGCAAGTTTTATTGCATCTTCAAAAGACGTGGAATTGAAAAGAGCATATAAGCAAATTGGCAAAGTATCTTTGCACGTATAGTTGAAGGTTGAAAGTGTTGGTTTTGTTATTTTAAGTTTTAACTTTTTAACAACTTCTTGTTTGGTTAAACCGTGCCTAAAATAATAGATTATAAGGGCAACAGTGGTTGCAGATTTTATTGCTTGTTTTGTGTTGTGAGAAGGCTTTGTTGCTAACTTTACATTTGCTTTAATTTCTTTTACGTTATCAAACAAAAATCCAACAGGGGAAATACGCATCATGGCACCATTTCCACAACTTTTTCCAACAACATTTTGTGTTGACCAATTTGTGAAGTTTGGTGAAAAAATTGTTTTGAAATAAGGTGTAAAATTTGGCATATAGTTTGCATATTTTTGTGCGTAACTTTTTAATGTTGTTCCATAATCCTTTTTGTTGATTATTGCGTCCAAAACGGCAAGGGTTAAAATTGTATCATCACTAAAAAAGGCATTATCTTCAATAATGTTTTTAATTTTTACACTTTTAACTTTTTTTGTTTGTGCAAATTCATAAACCGAACCTGCCAAATCACCAATTATTGCACCAATCATATAAACTCCGAGTTTGTTATATTTTTAAAGTTTTCAATTTGTCCAACTGATTTAAGTTTTCCATATATCTGTGTTTTACCATTGTGTTGTATTTGCCAGAAAATTTTAATGTGTTTAAATAGCCAATTATGTTACCAATGGCAACAAAGGTTAAAAGATTTTCTTTTTCATATGCATTAAGTGGTTGCACAGAGTTGTAAGCATCAACAAACAATTTTATGTTTGTTTTTGTTGCATTAAGGTTACCTTTAACAAAACATAAATCAGCAATTGATGTGGCAACATCACTTAATCTGGATTGATAGTTTGCCGAACTGAAATCCACAATGTAAAATTCTTTGTTATTATACATTATGTTCATATCAACAACATCACCATGAATAAAACTTTTTGGCAGTTTTTCAAAATCTACTGCATCAAATTTATTTTTCCAAAATTTAATCTGTTTTGATATATTTTCATCAATTTTTTTGTTATTTTTCTTAAATTCTTTGTTAAAACTTTCAATTGCCCAATCATCATAAATAAATTCTGGTTTAAATTTAACTTGGTTTATGTGGGCAAGTTGCTCTGCAATTTTTTGCAAATCACTTGCGGAAAGTTCATAATGCATGGAGTATAGGTCATTGCCCTTTAGATATTCCATAACAAACAAGCGATATTCAACATCTTTAATTTTAAAAACCATCATGTTTTTATTTTGCTTTGTTGTGTAAACTTTTGGACAATGTATGTTTTTGTTTTGTGAAGGTTTGAAATATCTATCCACTATGCTTTGGCATAAGGTGGTTGGTGTTTCTTTGTTTATTATTTTAACCAAATATTTCCCAGTGGTTGTTGTAAGCGCAAAACTAAAATCTCCATATCCCAAATAAATTGTTCTGTTGGATACAAATTCCCCCAAAGAGTATTGTGATAGCACAAGGTTGGAAACATATTTTAAAGGAACGTTTAAATTGATACGCTTTTTAAATTCTTTGTTTTTCTTCATGCTAAAATTATACCATAAAAAAGCGCAAAAGTTCAATAAAATTTTAATATACATGCAAAACTTAATTTCTGTTTTACATTTGTGGGGCAATTAGGTATAATGATTATGGAGATTTTATGGATTTAGATTCAAAGCAAAGAAAAATTCATGATATTTTGGAAACAAGTGGTTATGGTTTGCTTGTGCTTAACCTTTGGATGCTTGTTAAAACCTTAATTTATTATTTGTGCGCACCAGATGTTGTTTATGATTTGTGTTTTTCTTTGTATGGTGATGAAATTTTTAAAACAAGTGTAAGGGTATCAATTTTGGTTATTACTTTAATTGATTTTGCAATTCAACTTTATGTTGGTTTAACTGCCATAAAGGTTGGCAAAAGCAGAAGAAAAAGCCGTGTGCCATTTATTGCTTTGGCAATTGTTTTATCTTTACTTTCCTTGATATATGTGCTTGAAGACATTTGTTATATTTTCAGCGAGCCATTTGCAATTTTTGTTTTGCTTGTGGATTTGTTTGTTTTGTTTGTTCAGGTAGAAATTGTTGTGTGTGGCATAAAGTGTAAAAACAAAAGAACAAAAGGAGGCAAATAATGCAAGCAGATTTCCATTATTATGCAACTTATTGTGCTTCACTTTTGGCAGGTTTTCCACATGAAGACGCAACCCGAATTGCGTATAGTGCCAATTTTGTGGATTGTTGCACTGCAACCATATTAAAAAGGGTGCAACTGCCAACATGCGCAGCAACAACTCAATCTCAACTTGAACTTGCCGATTCCAATACGGATATTTGGGGTTTGCAAGAAATTACAAGAATTTGGTCATCTTTCCACTTTTTGCCAGCAAAATTAGATGCAGAAGTTAAGGCAATAAAAAATTATAGAGATAAATTCCGTTTAATATGTTTCCCAAATGGTTGTTTGGTGGGCAAAACAGTTGAACTTGCAAAAGATACAAATTTGGAAGCCGTTGGCGTTGCAATGCATGTGTTGGCAGATACATGGGCACACCAAAACTTTGCAGGCACACCTTCACTTGTAATAAACAACACACAACACCACTTTTTCCAATTTAACACTGAAACAGAAAAGTGGGAAAGAATAAAATTCAGCCACAATGTTGCCAAAAAAGATAATTTTAAAACCGGCAGATACATAAATTCAATTTATCAAGAAGCCGAGCACGGCATTATGAACCTTGGCCATGGCAGAGCAGGTCATTTGCCAGATTATAGTTTCATCAAATATAAATACATGCCAGCATGGGGCAACTATGCAGAAATTGTTAAGGATAATCCACAAGATTATCTTAATGCCTTCGCACAAATGGTTTACGCACTTAAATATTTAAAAGGCACAAACAAAAAATTCAGTTTAAACACGTATGATTTTGATGCAATAAAAAAGCACAGGGCAGAAATTGAAGCAATAATCAAAAAACCACAACTTGATGCAAGTGAAGATTGGATGAAGTTTGGCAAAAAACTATCTGGCAAAACCCTTAAACCTTTTGATTTAAACAAATATGTTGAAAAATATCTTAAATGCAAGGATAAATCCAAGGCACAACTCACCAATTTTGTGGTGGCGGCAATCAAGCAAAAGGATATGGTAACCAAAAATGTGCACAACTCCAAAAATATGTTAACCGGCCACTCAATTTGCACGGGCAAAAAGGCATCAAAAGAATTGCTTAATTACCTTAAAACCGTAAACGGTAAGGACGTGGAGGTGGCACATGAATAAAACACAGAAAATAGAAAACTTTGTTGTTGGTTTGTTTATGTCCGTTGTTGCGTTAATCATCATGCTTGTTCCAGAAGATGGTTACATAATTGCAGGCATCATGATGGGTTGTGGCATCATTTTATATGGTGCAAAAAGCATAATTTACTATTTGTTTATGGCAAGACACATGGTTGGTGGCAGAAAAATTCTGTTCAATGGCATTGTAATAACCGATTTTGGCATTGTTGCCTTGTTGCTTATAACTCAACCACAAAAAATTCTTATGATTTACTTAATTGCCATTTACTTGCTTTATGGTTTAATTGCAATTTTAAGGGCAAGGGACATCAAAAAGCAGGGTGGCAAACATTGGTTAAGGAAATTTGCACTTGGCCTTGTTGCAGTTTGCATTGGAATTTTGTGCTTTGTGTTTGTAGATTCTGCCGATTTGGTTGTAATTTTCTATGGCATTGCACTTTTAATTTATTCCATTGGCAAAATTGTTTCTGC
>CALCEI010000030.1 GCA_937900575.1 uncultured Clostridia bacterium | reverse complement strand
GTTGTTGATGGTTCGTTTATGTCGACGTTTACTGATGATGTTTATGGCTGGGAGAATGATCATCCAGAACCTAATGAAAATAAGTTCATTGTTGAAGATAAGAAAAAAGCAACTAATAAAGCTAAGTAAGTAAAATGCTTAGCTTTTTTATTTATGCGTTACGTGGAGCCCGTTTGGATAGTAAAATAGCAAAATAATAGTAATTTCAGATTCTTTTATAATATAAAATTAGTTATTGTATAATGAATCTATGGATTTAGTAGAAATAGTTGAAAGAATGAAACGTTTTGAGAAGCAGAAACCTCAAAAAGTTGATTCGGAAACTGAAAAGTATGTTCTTAAATATAAACCAGTTAGATTAGAAGATTATATTGAACCTGATTTTTATGTTCGTCCACCTGGAACTAGTATTAAAAATGAAAGAATTAAAGACACTACAATTTATAATTATGGTGGATTGTTTGGTAAAATTTTAAACATTCAAACAAGCGGTCTTTCACTTACAAATAGCAATGAAATTCACATTACATCAATAAATTCAATCACAAGCACAAACTTTACAATTAATAACGTAGGTGGTGTGGTTGGAGAATTGTGTGTTGCATTGAACATCACTGAAGCCTCTGATGATGGATCTTTATCAAACGAAGGTGACATTACCGTGAGTGAAAAAGACAATAAACTTGCAGGCTTGGTTTATAACGTTGGCGGTGTAATTGGAAAATATTCTGTTGATACTGCTTCAACCCTTAAGAAATTAAGAAACAGTGCGCGTGTTGGCCTTGAAAATTTCTTGGATGAACAACATGCAAGTTTTGCAACAACAAAGATTGGTGAAAGCGAATCAATTCAACTTATTAACGTTGGTGGAATTCTTGGTTATGCAGAATCAACCTCTGATCTGCAAATTATTGATGCAACAAACACTGGAAAAGTTGTTGGATACATAAATGTTGGTGGTGTTGTTGGTTTTGCAAAAGGCACAACAATTGAAAACGTTCATTTTGTACAAACTCCAGAATTTAAGGCTGGCGAAGTATATTACATAAATGAACATAATGCGTATGTAAAAACAGGCCCAAGCGATGTAAGCAAAGATGGCGTGGATTATTACATTAGAAGTGAAGTAACGGCAAAACTTACAGGCCAAATTATTGGTGTTTACAATGTTGGTGGCGCTGTTGGTTATGCAGAAAAATCAACAATTCAAGTGCAAGTTTCTTCAGATACAAATGTGGATGCAAAGAAACAAGGTATTTATGGTAACACAAACGTTGGTGGTGTTGTTGGTTATGTGGCTGAAGGCACATGCCTTTCAAACAACATTCTTGCAAGCGTTGTTGAAGCTGAACAAACAACAACAATTAAAGATGTGAAAGTTGTTGGCATTATTTATAATGTACATGCTCCAGATGCAGATTATAATATTGTGCCTTCAAGCATTGGTGGTTTGGCAGGTTTTGTGGCTGAAAATTCTGATTCTTTGCTTGGCAATGAAATTTATGTAAACATCACAACAGCAGAAGAAGAAATTGTTGGAAGTGACGACGGAACTGGACAAGTAAATATGCCAATTGGTTCCACAACAATTTCAACAGCTTATAACTATATGATTGTTGATTATGTAATAAATTATAATGATATAGAACATTGTGCTGGTTTGAATTTTATTAGCTATAACGTAAATTCACATGAATCAAAATTGAAAGACGATGCAAAAGAAGTTCAAAAGAAATTTGCAGATGTAAAAACTGGTGTTGGTGGTTTTGTTGGAACATTATTAAACCCAGACATTGCAAGCGTTGATACAGATGAAACAAAAACAAACATTTACAACAATTCATTGCGAGTTGACATTGATGCACCTTTGGGTGTTTATGTTGGTGCAATTTATGGTTATGTTGTTGTGGAAGACAACATGATGATGGACATCCCAGCATTGATTCCAAATTCAGTAAAAGATAGTTCTGGTCAAACAGAACTTCACACACCTGTTGATGGTGCTTACTATGTTGGTTCAATTGCTGGATTTGTGGAATGCGAAACATTTGGCCCATCAGGCAACTCTGCATATATTTCTGAAGCATTGCTTACAGACCATGTTTCATTACAAAGCAGACGTGTTGGAATGTATGTTGGCGGATTGTTTGGAAAAGTTAAAGCAGACGAAGTTAGATATTTAAAAATTACTTCAACAAAAGTGTCAATTAATTCTGACAACATGTATTATGGTGGCGGTTTGATTGGAGCATTGGTTGTTTCAAAGAGCAACAGCGGAATGAAAGAAGGTTGTTCAATTACTGATGCAGCAGAAGACAATAATCCACTTGGAATTACTGGCCAAGATAACTTTGGTGGTTTGGTTGGCTTGTTAAAAGTTGATTCTTATGATACAACTGGTAAAACAATTATCGTTAAAGGAACTCATTACTATCACTTTACCGTAAATACAATTGAAAATGGGGATTATATTGATGGTCAAACAGACTTTAAGACAAATGCAAAAGACAATTCAGCACTTTTAATTGCAGATGCTTACTACATAAATTTGGATACATTCCAGATTTCTTCATCTTCATCAGATTCATTAACAAAAAATCCATTAAGAGCAAATTCTTCTGGTTGGGCAAAAGAATATTCTTTGTTTAGGACATTAAGACGTTGTATACAACAAACACAATGGGATTC
>CALCEI010000029.1 GCA_937900575.1 uncultured Clostridia bacterium | reverse complement strand
TTTAAGTTGGTGGGTTACAATGCAGAAGGTGGAGCAGCTGTGTTTACCATGACTTTGCGTTATAATGACGAAGATAACACCATTGTTGAAATGCCAGTTGTTGCAAATGCAAATTTACCATATATTGTGGACCCTGCAAGATTGGGATACACTTTCTTGGGTTGGAAATTGTTTGTTGGTGGCGATGATTTTGGACCAATTATTGACTTGACAACTTATCAACCAACTGCTGATTTTGCTTTGTCTGGACAATGGACGGCAACACCTTATTCCATTATTTATCAACTTAATGGTGGAGAATATGCTGGTGAAACAGACACTTATGTTGACCATTACACCATGGCGGCTTTTGGTGCTGACAGAAGTGGCGCGGTGGCGGTGATTATTCCTGATAGAGTTGGTTATAACTTTATTGGCTGGTACACAGAGCCTGACTTTAACAGTGCATCCTTAAGTTCTGTTGCTTACGAAAATTTGACACTTCAAAACATTTTGGATGGCGTGCCAATTTACCTTTATGCAAAATGGGAAATTAAAACTTTTGTTATTGCTTTCCCTGAAGTTAAAACAGGGTATAGCATAGGCTTGGGTGAAGGAGTGCTTAATCCAACACCTTGGGACAGCACCTTTAAATTTACACTTGTTTATACGGAAGGTTACACGCAAAATTCACCAGAAAATGTGGTGGTGGAAATTACTGACGAAAGTGGCAACAAAACCACTTTGATTGCTGAAATTGTTGACGGCGTTGGATATTACACAATTCAACAAGTTGAACAAGCTTATGTTGTGACAATTTCTGGCATAAAAATTAACACTTATGGCGTATATTTCTTGGATGAGTTTACAACCTATTCAAGTTCACATGATATGCCTGAAAATTTGATTGCCGAACACGGACAAACTTTGCAAGAATTGTTGCAAAACGGGGCTTTGAACGATCCAACAAAAGTGGGTTATACTTTTGCTGGATGGCACAGAAAAACAGTTGAAGAGGGCGAAGATGTTTAT
>CALCEI010000028.1 GCA_937900575.1 uncultured Clostridia bacterium | reverse complement strand
TGGGGATAACAGAAAGAAAAATCCACTTGAAAGCAACATTGGAAGCAACAGGCTTGAAATTGTTGAAGCAGATATTTGCAAAAATTGTTTTAGAAAACAATACGATTTATGTCTGGTGCATCTAACGTTGGGTGAAGCATTGATTTTTGGAAATTCTTTTGAAAATCTGTTTGGAAGCATTATGCATATAAAGGCACATTATTTTGTTGTGGTTGATGTCCTTGATGATCCTTCCGTGCACTTCAGGTATATGGAAGCATTTTGGAAGGAAAGAGGTTTTAAAGTTATTAAGAAAAAAGTTTTCAGGAACCCTCATCCAGAACATTATCCAAAAGTTAAATACGATAAATATAAATTGGAATATGATGATAAGCACTATGTTGGCTATATCGTCAAAAAGATTTAAGGAGAAATTATGAACAAAAACACATTTTATATTACAACACCAATATATTATCCAAGCAACAAATTGACATTGGGCAATTGTTACACAACTGTTTTGTGCGATGGCTTAGCAAGGTTCAACCGAATGTGTGGTAAAGATGTGTTTTACTTAACAGGGACAGATGAGCATGGCCAAAAAATTGAACAAAGGGCAGCGGCAGCAGGCAAAACAGAAATGGAATACTTGGATGAAATTATTGCCGATACAAAAAACTTGTGGGACATGCTGGATATTTCTTACGATAAATTTATAAGAACAACTGATGATTATCACGTTGAAACTGTTCAAAAAATCTTTAAAAAACTTTATGAAAAGGGCGAAATTTATAAATCTGCTTATAAGGGTTTATATTGCACCCCATGTGAAAGTTTTTGGACAGAAGAACAACTTGTTGATGGCAACTGCCCAGATTGCGGAAGGCCTGTTCAACCAATGGAAGAAGAAGCATACTTTTTCCGTTTGAGCAATTATCAAGATAAAATTTTGGATTTATATAAAAATAATCCTAATTTCTTGCGCCCACAATCCAGAGTTAATGAAATGGTTAACAACTTTATTAAGCCAGGGCTTAAAGATTTGTGTGTAAGCAGAACAAGCGTAAAATGGGGTGTGCCAGTGGACTTTGACCCAAAACATACAGTTTATGTGTGGATTGATGCACTGCCAAACTATATTTCTGCTTTGGGATATTTACAAGAAGACAATGCAAATTTTGAAAAGTACTGGC
>CALCEI010000027.1 GCA_937900575.1 uncultured Clostridia bacterium | reverse complement strand
TACATTTTGTTGGGATTAATGCAAAGGTGTAACGAAAAAAACATTTTGGATTTTATGAAACATTGTTTTGGTCCTGTCATTACAAGAATTATTCTTGTTTTGTTGATGTTTAAATACGCATTGGTTGTTGCAAACCTTGCAAAAGGGCTTGAATTTTTTGTGGGGGAAAATTTATACAAAGAATTTAATTGGCTGGTGTTTGTTTTGCCTTTGATTGCTCTGTGTGCGTTTATGATTTATAAAGGCGTACGCAACATTGCCCGTGTGTGTGAAATTGTTTGTTGGTTTGTTTTTTTTGGCATAATTTATGTTGCTCTAAAAGCAATAAATGGTGTGGAAGCAATAAGTTATTTGCCACTTTTCCATGATGGCGCAATGCCTTTGATTAACAGTGGATTTACCTATCTTAACTGGTTTGGTTCTGGCACTTTTATGATTATGTTGTTTGGCAATGTGGATTTTTCCACAAAGAAAAATGGTACCATGATTAGATTTTTGCTTTATGCAATTGGATTAGTTATGCTTGTTTATTTTGTGTTTTATGGTCTTTTTGAAATTACAAGTTCAACACACAATTTTTGCATAAGTGCCATTAGCGAATATAACGCGGGTAAATCTGCCATTGATGAATTATCTTGGCTGATTGTTGCTTTGTGGATTGTTGCCCAAGCTGTGCAACTTGCGTTGTATGGATATTGCCTTGCCCAAACAATTAAATTTACTTTTAACATAAATAATGAAATTGTACCAATTTTGTTGGTTGTTGTGTTTATGATTGTGTGGAGTTATTTGGGTGAACAGACAATAAGGTTGGAAGAAGTGTTCTTTTCTGTACCTGTTTCAATTTTAAATGTTATAACTTCGTATGTAATTCCTGTTTTGTTGTGGATTGGTTATGGCATAAGCAAACACAAACAAAAGAAACCTAAAGGAGTTAAAAATGAAAAAATTAAAAACTCTGTTTAGTCCACGTAAACTTGCTGTGTGGTTGCTTCTTTTAACTCTTGCTTTCACTTTGCCTGCCGTAAGCAAACCAGCACTGAGCGAAACTGATGCAATTGTAACCATGCTTTGTGTGGACAAAGTTGATGACGAAATTGAACTTGCAATGGTTGTGCTTACACCAGCACAAGGCAGAAGCACGGGCTACGAAGTTTATACATCCAGCGCGCCAACAATTGGAGTTGCTGTGGACAACGCAGCTCTTTCCATTGGCAAAGATATTGGTTTTGCACAATGTGAAATTTTGGCATTAGGCGAAAATATTTGTGAGGAAGGCGTTATGCAGGTTTTGGACTATATGACGCGTACAAAAAAAGTTGGCAGAAACACAATTTTGATTGAGTGTGAAGGCGACATTGTTGACTTTGCAAAAACTGTTAAAAAACTTAACGTGGAACAATCACTTAAATTAGAAAATATAATAAATTTTGATTCCCGTTACGTACTGGCAGAAGTTAGCAACATAGAAAATTTTATTTGTGCATACTATGATGATATTTCTGTTGGTTTTATGCCTATTGTTAAATTGGAAAGTGAAGCAGACATAAACGCAATTGAAGTTGCTTCAGTTGAAGACAACAACAGCCCTTCCACAGCAACAAATGAATTAAAAGAAAAAAAGTATATTTTAAACAGTGGAGAAATGACCGTGTTTAAAAATGGAAAAAGTTTGTTAACTTTAAACAAACAACAAGTTATTCAATTCAACATTTTCACAAACAATTCCCAAAAGGGAACAATTATTGTTGATCACGTTACAGATGATATTTACACAGATGCAATGGTTGTGATTAATGTTATGAAAAAAACAATCCACGTCAAACCGGATTTTGATGGTGACAAGCCAACATATGATGTAAGCCTTGATGTTACAGTGCTTGTGGATGAAGTTAAAGAGAATGCACCAACAGAAAAATTGCTTGTGCATGACCAAAAATTTTTAAGTGATGCCGTAATTGAAAAAATAAAAGAAAAGAATTTGGAAGACATGCAAACAATTGTTGCATTTTGCAAAGAAAACAAAATTGACATTATTGGTGTTTACCAACAATTTTATGCATTTAAAAATAAACAGTTTGAAGAATATCTTGACCGTGTTGGAAAAGAAAATTACCTTGATGAAATAACGTTTAATTATCACACCAAGGTAAGTACTGAATATTAATTTATTATGACCTTAAAGCTAAACCAATTTTTTGCATTTCTGCAATTAAGCGAGAAGAAAATTTTTCAATGTCACTTGTTTCCAAGGTTCTATCTTTTGGTGTAAGAACAAAGTTGATGGTATAACTAATTTTATCTTTAAGAACTTCGTCGTTTACGTAGATATCTTTAAGGCTGTGTTCCAAAATGTAACTTGCGCGGAAAGCAGAAAGTGCCTTTTCAATTTCACCATATGGCATGTTTTTATCTGCCACAAAGTTATAATCCACAGACACACTTTGGAATTTGCTTGTTGGGTTAAGTTTGAACGTGTTATGTGCACAATTCAACAATTTGTTTACGTCCAATTCCAACACTGCAAAGTGTTTACGTTTGTCAATGTTGTTTGCAATTGCTGGGTGTAAAATGCCAAATTCACCAACCACAGTGCCATTTTGAGAAACGGTGCATGAATTTACAGGGTGATACAATTTGTTTGTGTTGTTCAAAGTATATTCAACACTGCAATTTGCCAAATGTTTGCTTAAATGTTCAACAATATCTTTAAGTTTGAAGTATAATTCTTTATCTTGCCTTGTTTCGCTTGCAAGCACAATGGCAAGTTTTTTCTTTTCAACT